>JAJSLM010000003.1 GCA_026127925.1 Thermoplasmatales archaeon | reverse complement strand
ATACTTATTACTTCTTTCACTACATCTAACTGGTCCTGCATAGTTTCGCCTCTTCAAATCCGAATTGTGCAGGACCTTTTCAATTTTACAGCAGATTCAATACACTATCTCTATATTGATCGTTATTTATTTGCCTATGGCTATTTACGTACTAATAAAGATTGGAATATTCTTAATGACCGGAATAAGGAATTGGCGACCAAAATCTCCACCACGGCTTACTCTTTTCAATGTATCGCCTGTTCCTGGAAAAATCTATAATAGGGTAATAATTGAAATTGTCACTAATGGAGAAAATACCGAATCAACCTTATCCATCATAAAAAGAATTTCATCTTACAAATTTAAAGATACTATATACGTTCTAACTGAGTATTACGATAATTTTGATTATGGTGTATCAACGATAAAGGTCCCAAAGGAATATTCAACACTAAAAGGATCAACAAAAAAGATGCAAGCTCTCCAATATGGAATCGAAGTATTACACGATCTTGGATATGGTCACGAGACCTACATTATCCATCTCGATGACGACTCATATGTGAACGAAGACTATATTCAATATGTTCGTACGATGACATCCCCTGCAGGCCAGGGCTCTGTGAAGTTGAGAGACTATACAGGGAATAACCTCACAGCGATGCTCGACACTATTCGAGTTTCCACGTGCCGGATACACTGTACATATAACAACATAAAAAATAAAGTGAAGTTTGTGCACGGAGAAGGCCTAGTCATTAGGGCAGACATAGAATACGAAATGGGATGGGATTATGGCCTAGCTGGCGCTGAGGATTTGATCATGGGGTATGGTATTTCAAAAAAATATTGGATCGATCACATACCTTGCAATATTTTTATTAACCCGCCAACAACTATCAGAGATTTTTTTGCCCAACGAGCAAGATGGCTGTCACACATATTTGGTGCCAAGAAGATTTTGAAATCTATGAATCCAAGGCTATTGTATTTTTATTATATGTTGTATTTGTATGGAATAACTGGAATAGTAGCAGAGTTATTGTGGATTTACGACCTAGCAACTGGAATAGGTTTAAATCCGATAATTTTCTTTTTTTCGGTAGTCAACTTGATTTCCATTGCTCTCACGTATGAAATAGGAGCTATGGGCACAAGTTGGAAGTACGCTATAGTTGTCCCTTTTGCTTTCCTCTTTCTTGGTCTTATAGAAAACATGACAACAATTTTCAGCCTTATAAAAATGCCAAATCCAAAGGATTTCAAAGTCATCTACAAGAAGCCGGCACCCAAGTAGAATTTTTGCCATGATCCTAAACTACGCTAAAAAAACGATTTCAACTCTAATACTAATTCCTCAATTTTCTAGAGCATAAGCTGTGATACAACTTTAATGCCGCCAATTTTTAGCTTTTTCGTACACGCATGAATCCTGAAATCATGGGACCATCTGAAGGATTTGGGAGGAACGTGAAGCTCAACACGGTATAAATTGCCGTAAAGCTGAAGCGACATACAATCAAAAACTGTTAGCATCCTTTTTCATGATTGAGGCGTAAAGGAAACATCGGTGAAGAAAGATGTTCCTAGAAATAAAATCGTGTGCTATCTGTTATTCTATGAAAGAAGATTGATCCGTACCCTGGATGGCAACACATCTATATTGAGTGGAACCTCACAGAATTCTAGAAGTACAATAAAAGGTTCCACAGCAAGGAATTGATCTTCAGTAATAGAGAAAGACATATTTATACTCTGGTCATTACCCTATTAATAATGATGGCCTTTAAACTCGATGACATTGTGCCCAAAATCGCTGGGGCATTCTCCATTAAGAATTATGAGGCAAAACAAAATGCTTCACTTATTGGCAGGTCAGGCGTGATTCATAAATTCGATCTGCTGCTGGAGTCGAGGAGTGACGAAAACGTCAAAGTAGTTGTACTGATCGTAAAATCACACGAATTGGTCAACGATCTTATGCTCTTCAATTCTTCTGCTGAGGACTGTGGAATAAATCTGAAAGCACTTGTTGTTGAGAGGGAAATGGACGAAATAGAATCAAATCTGGCTGGTATATATCACATCAGCATAATTAACCCGAGGTTGGATCGGCAGGTTGAGCCAAAAGAGAGCCTCTTCGGCGTAAAGGGCTTTGATCGCATGCTTAATGGTGTTATGAAGAAGGGGAATGTCTATATGATATCCGGCAAAGCGGGTGCCGGAAAGACAACGAGCTGCACGCATTTTCTCGTGCAGGGAGCGAGGCTGGGTGAGAAAGGTGCGATCATATTGTCCGATATGAGGCCATCGGAGTTCATCAATAATGCGAAAACCTTTTCCTTTGGCTTTGAAAAATATTACAATGATGGCCTTATAGAGGTCATGGAATTATCTGACAAGATCAGGGAACTCAAGCAAGAGATCCTGGATGATCCAAAGAATTACAGAAAATTTATAACGAAGTTGACAACCGAGATTAAGAAAGCCGTAGTCACCTCAGATATCGTTAGGCTTGCCATTGACCCAATAACGCCGATGCTTGTCGAGAACGACGATTTTGTCAATATCTTCTTCAACACCCTGGCGATGGATGGTGTTTACGTCATTGTGACCAGCGGGCTGAGAAAGAGTGATGTAAGTGTTTTCGGTATCGAGGAATATTACGTATCTGGCATAATCAAACTGGAGACCACAGACGGAAACAACTATCTGCGTAAAGCCTCCATAGTAAAGATGAGGGGTGGAGTATACGATCCTAAGCCATTTAGCTTCAAAATAACATCCGACGGTATAGTTGCTGCCGGAGAAGAAGAGACATCTGACGGATCGATACTGAAGCACTACAAGGGCACGAGATGAAGGAACGCAACGAGATACGTCTCTTTACTATCTTGTTTGTTTTTGATATAGCGTTCATCTTCGTCGGTATAGGTGCGTCAATAGCCGGTTCCTATGCCCCTGGGACTACCGTGGTCGATGACGTTTTCTCGACAGTATTCTGGATGGCGAACCTATTTTTCGGCCTCCAGAGCCTCACTTACATCCTGAATTTCAGGAGGAGCAAACTCTCCTATCCGGAGACAAAGGACAATGCGATAATAAGGGCGCAGAGAAAACGTGTGGCTCTCCTTGTGCCTATGTACAACGAGGATCCTGCGATGGTGCGCAATAATCTAATAGCCATTGTGAACGCGTCTAAGGAGTCCGCCAACGTTTATGTTCTAGACGATTCCACGGATGAGAGCGCTAAGCAGAACGAGGAACTGTGTAAACGCCTTAATATACCGCATATCCATCGGATAGACAGACATGGATACAAAGCTGGAGCTCTGAACAATGTCATCCCCGGCCTGAAGGAGGATTATGTAGCTGTCATGGACATAGACCAGATGCCCTCACCAGATTTCCTGAAGGAACCCGTGGAACTCCTTGACCGTGATCCAAAGCTGGCATTTGTGCAGGTGCCCCAGCTGTACACTAATCTCGATACCGGCCTGCTTGCGAACATAGCAAACGGGCAGCAGTTCATATTTTACGATATACTTCTCGAGGGTAAGAGCGTTGCCAATACTGCCTTTTCATGCGGCACAAATGTCATTTACCGAAAGGCTGCTCTGGCGAGCGTGGGATACTTCGACGAAGGGAACATCGTTGAGGATATAGCCACTTCGGTTCTTATGCTCTCGAAGGGGTGGAAGACCCTTTACTACAATAAGAGACTCGTTTTTGGTCGTGCGCCGGTGACCATGTCCGGGTACATAAATCAGCAGTACAGGTGGGCGAGTGGCTCCCTTGCCCTCATACCAAGGATCATCAGGGGAATACTATTCAATAAAAGCTTCAATATACAGGCAAAGATAGACTGGTTTTCCAGTGCACTCTGGTACCTTTATGGCTGGTTCTACCTGATCTTCCTTCTCGCGCCATTCCTTGCCGTCATAGGTGTCCGGATCCTTACCGTAAATATCTATGTATACGTTCTGGCATGGCTCCCCTATTCGATCATAAACCTCGGAACGTTCGTTATCACACATCTTGACAAGAAGGCACCCCTTCGCACAGTCTTCTTCAACATGTCATCAAATGTCATACTCTTTCCGCTGAGCATCATGGCCACCATAGGTGTAGTGTTCCACAAGAAGAGGGCTTTCGTCACTGCACGCACTGGTGGAAGGCTGCCATGGTGGAGGTTCTGGCCGCAGTTCACCTTGATGTTCATGCTCATATTCTCCATCGCCTTCCTACTTAGGTCGGGAACATGGTATGGCTATATTACGGCATTCTGGGCTGCATTCCAGTTATCCCTACTCATGCCGATCTTCTGGCTCAACAGAACTGCAAAATCCTCTCTTCTTGACGCACCCGCCTTTATTCGCACAGCATGAAACCGATATGATGCCGATCAGATCACGTTAAGATCACCGATGGCTTCGCCTGAGGTGTTATTCTTGATACTGTGCAGAGTGGCCTCAATATCCAGCAGATCGATGTTTTCTCCGTAATCAATGCCACAGAGGATTTCGTTTCCACCGGTTGACATTCTCTCATTTGATATCAGCAGATCAAGCCGGCTGAGCGAGGTGTTGCCAAGCTTGACGGCGGTGCCACCGGTGCCAATGATTTTCGCATTTATGTCCAGAAATGAATTTTTATTCCCGGCAGAGTATTCTCCGATCAGCATACCGAATTTCAGACTGTTCCTCGGATAACTGAGGGTGTTATTCCATACGATCCCCCTCATTGAGATGTCCGCGGAAGCGTCAATCTGGACGCCACAGTAGGAGCACGAATCCACCGAGAATCTGCCCATTGAAACGTGCTCATCTGAGGATATCGCTATGCCTGTTGCTGAATCCACTATCTGCACATCCTGTATCCGGACGTCCGCAGCCTTCTCGACCAGAAGGCCGGTGTTGCCTCCGAGGATATCGAGCGCTCCTACCGACACATTGTAGCCGGAGATCCTGCAAGAGTTCTGCGAACCATATGCTTCGTCATACACATTCCCAGAGCCATAGACTTTGAGATAACCGATGCGAATGGAGTTGTTTCCATTCTCACCGATGGATATTCCCCCCCTCCCGTTCGCATCTACAATAAGAAAAGGGGAGTAGGTATAGGCTTTAAACGTCATGAAAGGTTTAAAGAAATGCTTCGTCTCATTTACGATGATGGAATGCTGGTTTCCCTCGATGGTAAAACCGCTTTTAACGGTAAGTTCATCCCTGCAGATGTACCTCCCGCCTGTTAGAACGATCGTTCCGCTGTCGACGGATTCCATGGCTTCAGTTATACCGGAGGTTTCAGTTCCTGAGGTATCCGGTCCGAATTCGCATCCCCCATTCTTCTCTCGAGAGAGACCGTTGGACTGTCCTTTTCCGCTAACCTCAATCTTCATTGGAATTCACCGCTAAATAAGTGCATCTACTAAAGATATTCCCAGATGCCATCATTGACTCTGTCCGAGAAGACAAGCGTCGTTCTGATACCGACCTTGGAGCTGAGGGAAAAGAGAACGGAAAGGTAGTTTTTCACATCCTTCTGCCTGAGGAAAACGATAATCCTTAGCCTGTCCCCAACATATTTAATGAAGACATAGAATCTCTGAAGACCATTGACATTTTGAATATCGACAAGAGCGTTGAGGAAATCATTGTTAACCGGGACCACGTATATCCCTTCTTCCCTTGAGATCTCAATCCCCACCTTCTCTATTTTGTGTGACGTGTAAAGTATCACCCTGTGGACACCTGTCTTTGAGGTATCGTTGGAGAGTTCAGCAATTGTGCCCTCCTTGAGAATCGGCACGATGAGGGGATCCGTGTACACGGCTGCCGGGATATCATAGACTATGACTGAAACTGGAACGCTCTCATCCTTCTTCCGGATGAGAGAAATAATGCCAAGAGCGGGCCTTATTATTACCTCATCGAAAAATTTGCCCATGTACTTTTGCAGAAGCAGGGAGAGTTCCTCACCGGAACTGTGGTGAAAATGGAATCGGACGAGAAGTTTACCGCCCTCAATGTTGAGCAGAAGGGATGATACCGACGGAATGATGCTGATTTCCCTAAGACAGTCGGAGACCTCCATCTCCAGTGGAAAATCAACAACTATGTTTTCAGTAGTCTCCCTCTTAATGTTAAGGAACTTTGTGAAGTTAGAGGATGTCGTTATCTCGTCCTTTGGAATGTACGCGGTCAACATGTTGTTCCCGGAAGACGCGTCAAACAGCACAGGAATTGATGATCGCACAAACCTCGAAAGGCTGAGCATAGAACCACCTCTTACTATCGCGAACCTACATTCCACATCCAGTTTCCTCTCGATCTCCTTTATCAACAACGAGGGATAATCCACAGAATAAAATAATACTTTCGCATGTTTCCCGCGAATCTGTGAAAAAACAAAAAATACTATAATATATGTGTTAGCGTTTATGTAAATAATGTTGTCCGACATAGATTCCAGGTTGAGCATGTCCTTTTCTGTTTCGTTCGAGGTCGATAGCTTTATCCTCTCCTCCGTTGTTAACGCAGATTGCCATCTTCCCTTAAACGTTCATGATTCAGGCGGCAAGTGTAATATCGACTTTTTTGTGGAGAATGTATCCTTACCCAGAGAGGTTTACGACATCTTCTTACCTGTTCATATGGGGCGATCCGTAATTTTATCCGAGATCGTGAACTCGGTTTCTTTGAGAAAGCTTCACGAATCAACGACATCCATTAATTCCCTCGTTATGAGCGAGATCTATTCATGGAGGAAGCAGATTTTTGCAACCTGCCGTTTCCATGAATCGGATAAGCATGCCGTTACAGATTTTGTAAGGAAACTCACTTCATCAGATCAAACTGTCAACCTCTTTCGTCTGGGAAAGACTGAAGGGTTGAGACATAGCCTTGATTCTATTGACTCGAGGACCCAACTCTCTGCCGTTTTATTCTCCTACCGTGAGGCGGAGGAAAACGGGAAATACTTCCTTGAGTGGAGGGGGGTAGGTGGGAAGAATAATGCTGTGCTTTACCCTGCGGACGAAGATAGGTCACCGTTGTTCACCTCCATTCAGAGCAAACCCTTGACAAAGGTGCTCTCTCGCATCCTGAAGGATCAACTTCCAATAGCATCTTATCTCGAAGAGCACTCAGAAGGTGTTGTAAATTGCGTGGCTATCGTTCCATCCAACCTAATAAACCCTTTTTTAGCCAGAATAGTAAATTTTGAATCGGAATTCGCGGGATTCGAGGCTGATGCTATATATCCGTATTCTGAGGTTAAGGAGATAATTTGAGCGAAACCGAAGTATTTCATTCGGTCGTATAACTCAAGTTATACAGCATTAGGTCCCCGTTAAAATTACATCCTCGGCTCAAATGCACTTTCTTTCTGAAAAATATTGTTTTTCTAAATCTATGCACCAGATTCAACCGCAGTCAATGTTAAGGCTGGACCTTTTCAACTTTACTGCAGGTTAAATCCACTATCAGTTAATACTTTGCAATTGTTGTCATTCAATCTTTCTAACCAGGATTTCGCCCTTAACTTCATAAAATCCAATATGTTCAGATTCTGACACATTCAATTTCTCCGCAACCTCTTTTGGAAGGGTTATTCTCAGTGAAGAACCTTTGGAAGAAGTTCTTGTTACAGCAATTAGTTTGTCCGGCATTGATAAGGTAATAAATGGGATAGGTTAAATCTTATGGCATATTAATTTTGCTTGAATGATAGAAAACAGCGATATCACTATATATAAGTGAAACCTAACAATCTAAAATGACAAAGAGTTTCGATAGTTTTTCTTCATCGCTTGGGAAAAAGCCCTTGATATTTACCGCACTTCCACTGCGAGATAACCGTACTGGCGATCCATCGCATGATCAGAAGATAATGGCAAACCTTGAATCGAGGAAGAAAGATCTTGCTGATGAGCTCAAGAACTTCTCGAGACTCAATGCTGTGAGCGTTCCGGAGCTTGTTGAGGAGAATCACGAAGGGAGACCCAGGTACAACAGTATCTATACGCGCTCGCTCTCCAGGGGAACAGCGGATCTCATTGGAAAGGATGCGATAGTCAACAAGGTCGTAGCCCATATGGAAACGTACGAGATGTTTGTTGACTGGCTGAGTGAAACTTATGCCCTTGGGTTGAAGAACATGATCTTTGTAGGCGGAAACACGAGGCATCATCGTTTTCCTGGACCGAGCGTCTCGGAAGCAAATCTCATCGCCAGACACCTGAATTCGCTGAACAGACTGGAAGGTATGACCATAGGTAATATCTGCCTTCCGGAGAGAAGGGAGGAGGCAAAGAGGATGCTTTTCAAAACCATTTCCGGAGCACAGTTTTTCACGACTCAGATACTGTTCGACAGTTCCCAAATGATCGGACTTCTTCAGGAATACAGCAGGCTGTGCCGTCTTGCAGATATCGCACCCTCAACGGTACTGCTCAGCTTTGCTCCACTGAGAAGCAGCGCTGACCTCAACCTTCTGGATTTCCTCGGAGTAGAACTTCCAGATAAACCCAGAAATTACATCCTGGAGAGCGGTGATCCTTCCGGTGCACCGAAGAGGTCTGTCATAAATGCCCTTAAGGTCTATGCGGAGGTGATCACAGCATCCTATGCCGATGGCGTCCTGGTTCCATTGGGGGTGAATATAGAACAGTTAACGAGATCAAACTTCAAGACATCAATGCTCATGCTTGAAGAGTTTAATGATGCAGTGGATGCAGAGCCTGACAGAATAAGTGACATGGTAATCTCACTGGATCGGGAAGAATGATTCCTCTCGTTATTCCAGGTTGAGGTTAACCGAATGAGAACAATTCCCAGATCGACATGTCTCACGAACAGCATTCCTTACATCTTATAGTACAATCTTTTTATTGATGCATTTATATACCACTGACGTTGACGGAATCAGAAAGCAGGAAAAGGAATGTAAGATCTCTCGGGGGGGATGCGCTGTACCTTACTGTGCAGTCCGGTGTGCAGCTCGTTTCAGGCGCAATCTTTTATATAATAATTGTACGATTGTTTGACACTACCATTGTAGGGGCGATTGCGCTCATGATGGCTATCGTCGGATTATTCAGCGTCATATTCTCCTTCGGCCTCGGAACAGCTGCTTCGCATTTTGTTGCATTTCACATCGGAAGGGAGGATTTTGCCTCTGCCAGGAAGTCGATTCAGCGTATCGTGCTTTACGGTTTCCTGCTCTCCTCCTTGGGTTTTGCGCTCACAATTCTTCTTGCCCCTGAGCTTTCCATGATCTTCTTCAAATCGTATTCGTATGTTTTCATTGTCCGGTTGCTCTCGACCGTCGTTTTCGGCACGATATTACTCGGTGTTCTGAACGGTTCCCTCATCGGTTTGGAACTTTTCCGGCTGTCCGCCATTATTTCCATTGTCGTATGGTCCGTTTATTACTTCAGCGGCATATTTCTCGCATTTTTTATAAGGTCGATACATTCGATAATAATAGCCTGGATCATCGGGATATTTCTTGGTGTTGTTATAGAGGCTGTTGTTTTATGGAGAATCCAGAATAGATTTCCAGAGAGGGGGAGTGTGCTTTCCACCAATGTACTCTTCATGTATTCAATGCCGATCCTTTTTTCCTCACTCATGTCATACGGAGCTTCCTATACCGATAGGTTCGTCGTTGCAGGTCTTATGCACCTGTCTGAGCTCGGCGTTTATAATTTTGCCCTTCTGATTACATCGTCCGTGGGTTTCATTGCGACTCCTTTCACAACCATCCTTTTACCGAAATTTTCCGAATTTTTCGCGCACGGTCGCCTGGACGCGATAAGATCGAATGTGAGATCGAGCATAACGATTCTGTCTTTTCTTTACATACCCTCCGCCCTGGGCATCGGAGCGCTTTCCCCGATGATTCTCGCTCTGCTGGGAGGTGCACAGTATACCAGCGGTTCTTACGCTCTGACGATTATCATGTTTTCCTCAGCGCTCTTTGTCGGAATAAACGTGCTGTCCCAATCCGTTTCGGCTATACGGAAGACCAAGGTGTTTATGTTTTCCAGCGCTGCTGCCTTAGCGTCTAATGTGGCGGTATCCATAGCCTTGATTCCGATATTCGGCCTTGTTGGTGCCTCCATCGGATATTCTTCCGTATACGCTTCAAGTTTTCTCATGATTTTCTACTTTGCCCGGAAGGAGGGAGTTTCCTCGTTCAACCTGAAATCTCTCGGCAGGATATGGATCTCCTCGTTGACCATGTTTGCCATAGTTCTTCTATTGGTCACTCTTGTCAGTTCGTCGCTTTATCTGCTTCCCGTTTATATTGTCCTCGGGGCAGGGATATACCTGGGCCTAGTAAAGGCTCTGAAGGCGATTGAACACACAGATCGGGACCTTCTTGTGTCGATATTATCAAATAATTTGAGGTCGATCAGGAGACTTGTCTTCATGCTTTGGTCCTGAGTAGATTGTGCATCTTCGGGTTAATGACGAGTGAGAAATGGCAATATTTAAATGTTTCCTACGATTAAGCTATTGGAAATCGGCATGAATATAAATCAGGCAGCTCTGTCTCATCCCTACTTAAGTCGAAGTTTTGAGAAGGACAGTACGTTCACTGTTGTGATCCCTGCCTACAACGAGGAGAACAGGATTAAGCCTGTTCTTCAGGAGATATGTGCTTATATTAGTTCAAACAATCTTCCGTGGGACGTTATTGTTTCCATTGACGGTAATGATGGCACAGAGGCCCTTGTTAGGGGTATGTCATACGAGTATCCTTTCCTGAGTTATACAAAAGGTGATGGGCGTGGCGGGAAAGGAGCGGCCATAAAGAGGGCCATAAATATTGCTTCAGGGGAGTTCGTGATGCTAATGGATGCAGACGGCGCGATCTCGTTTAAGGAAATGGTAAAATATGTTTCCTATCTTGGTGAGTATGATTTAGTTAATTTTAATAGATACAGAAATAAGGAGAATAAGATTCCAAGATTGCGCAGGTTCGTTAGTAGGGGTTATAATTTATACATAAGCTTACTTTTTGGTCTTGATGTTGAAGATACCCAATGCGGTTATAAAATGATGGAAACTGATATGGCGAAAAAATTATTTCAGAAACTTACAATTACTAATGGATTCTTCTATTCTCCTCTCTTTGTTTACCTCAAGAAGATGCACATGAAAACTATCGAAGTTTCTGTAATGTATAATCATGGTGATGGAAGTAAATTTAACGTGGCGTCCATGGTCTTGGGGGGATTTGTTTCTGCTCTGGCGTTTAGACTGAGAAACTCGCCACTGTGGAAATATGTTCCCAGAAAACTTGTTGATTTATATTATAGAAAATTCAGATGGATCTGATATCGTTCCTGAGCATGCTCTTTACTTCGGAGCGAATGTCGTATTTCGGAGAGAATCCGAGGTCGCGCCCAGTTTTTGAGATATCCGCCTTTGTGAAGTACTGGTAGCTTCTCAAGGGATTCGGTTTATACTCCGCCTCAAGAGAGGAATGCATTTCCTCCTTCACGATATCGTAGATGCCATTGAACATCGTGATGACACCAGTGCCGATATTATATGATTCGCCGGATCTTCCGTAAAGCATTGCGAGAACCGATGCCCTCGCCGTGTCAGCGACATAGATGAAGTCCCTGCTCTGATTGCCGTCGCCGTATATAACCGGCCTCTCGCCCTGGCTGAGGGAGTTGACGAAGCGCCAGACAACGCTGGCATACTGGGATTTTGTGTTTTCCCCTGGGCCGAAGGTGTTGAAATAGCGCAGGGATACACATTCCACGCGATCCAGAGAGGAATAGTACCTGGCGAGGTATTCATCGAGTACCTTTGTTATCGGATAGATACTGGCATAGCTCTTCGGCAAATTGTCCTCTTCGGACATTTTTCGCGTGTTGCCATAGGTCGCGGAAGACGAGGCAATTACGACCCTTCGAATGTTCTTCCGATAGGCAAATTCCAGGACGTTGAGCGTCCCGTTTGCATTCACCTCGAACCCCCATAACGGATCCGATTCGAACTGAGGGGGCGAAGTTACAGCGGCCAGATGGAAGACCCCGTCGAATTTCCCGGCTATGTTCATGAGGCCTTGAAAGTCCGTGACAGATACGCGATAATCTGGATTGCCTGTGATGTCAAGCGTGTAGGCACTGTCTCCCCTCGAAAGGAGGTAATTCTTGATATTCCTTCCGATGAAGCCTTACCCACCGGTTATTAGGAACCTTCCGGACATAATGCGGTTATAATTCAAAAGAATAAAAAAGGTTCACTTCATTGGATAGCCATCGCACAGATTCAGAGCATAAAAGCGGTCTTGTCAAATAACTTACCGTATTTCACCGCTGAAATGGTCCTGGGCTTGACTCTGAATGCCTGGCAGTAGTCGTTGAAAGCCCTGAATTCACCCAATGGATCGAGAAAATCATCGAACATTATCACGTCACCGTCTTTGAGGTATGGATGAAGAGATACAAGGACAAAGAGAGTTGACGAATAGAGGTCGGCGTCAATGTGCACTACGATCCTGTTCTTTCTCTCATAACTTTTCAAGAAATTGCTGAGGGTATCCTGAAAAAGGCCTTTGAAAAAGGTCACGCGTTCATCGTGCAACTCCGGTATCTTCCCGTCTGTATCAAATGCGTCTTTTCCAAACTCCTTGAACCAGGGTTCCGGAAGGCCTGTGAATGTGTCGAACCCATAGAACCTGCTTTCCGGAGAAACGCTCAGGAGACTCCACTCGTGGATGGAATCCCCTCTAAAAACACCGAACTCAAGATAATCGATCGGCTCATCCTTTAAAATTTCATGATAGATATACTGCCATTGCTTCGATCTTCCTGCGAACACAGGAACATTCTGATTCCCATCTGCAAACGTTCTGTTTATCGCATTCCTGTTCATCCTGTCGATAGTGATGGAATAACGCCTCCATAATAACATAGCTATTGTCTGTTTCTCTCTTATGTCCATCCACTTTACGATCTCCGAAGTGTATATTTACCTTTCTACATCTAAATAATAGAAAGGGAGACGTAAAAATTACGGGCCACATTAAAGAGTTCTGAATAATATCCCTCTTTTCGTGACTGGGGGCTATAACTCTAAAAAAATCTTAAAAATGAAGAGGTTTCTTGATGCGAGTTATTTACAGAATCGAAGGATATTTAAATTAGCAGAAATTGATTCATCCTGCTATTTGTTGAACAAAGAGAATATTCCAGAACTTTATAACTTAGTAAAACCTTTACCAAGTTTATAGCGGTATCCCAGGGGGATCATCTCATTCTTTAGGGACTGAAATTCTGCATAGTCTAGATTCCTCTTCGGTTTGAGATATCCGTTGCTATCGATCAGTTCGAACTTTGAAGAAAGCACACCAAGCTTCTCCTTCAATTCATCAGAGCTTAATTCCGCTCCTACAGAAGAGGTATCCGAATAATAGTTCATCCATATGCCTATAGGCATGGTCGCTGATCTCGAAATCTCACTCAGAAGGTATGGATCGGCTCTGCTGTAAGCCCGCTCTATTTCTTCCTGGACAATCTCCCTGATCTTTGCTGCGTACTTTGCGTATTCCCTTATCAATTTCTCATCTGGTATCATCTTTCTCACCTCAACTAATGCTTTCTATAAGTGATACGTTAGAATTATAAAAGGTTATCGATTATATAAACAATAATGAAGTTTATATTCTCCTTTATCATTTCATTCAGTAATTATGGAATTAAAGATTGAAGCTCTTGAAAAAAACTCTGGTATCTTGAGAATTTTGGTAATTCTGAAGCGAAATGGGGAGATAAATTTCCAGCGGTTTATAGATATTTATCATCTTTATCCTAATTCACTGTATCCTGCGATAGAGAAGGCAAAAGGTCTTGGACTTATAGATGTGAGGATCGATGCTTCGCCCAGACCTAGAAAAAAGATGATAAAACTCACTGAAAAGGGTGAGAAAGTGGCGGAACACATCAGTATGGTAAACGATTTACTCTAAGCTCCATCTTTCTTTTCCTCCTCTTTCTGATCACTCTTCTTTGGCATTATGCCGCCACGTAACAAGTGTACTTGAGGACTTTGCAGGTTTTGCTTCTCATTCGGTTTATTTGGAGAGACAATGGTTATCGGGGGCCTAACAGCAGTTATTTTACCTGAGGAGATAGCTTCCTGGACTTGCTTAAAGAAACTGAAATTGTATTTATAGAGGTACATCTGTCTCATGGCTACGCAGAAATCTATGAAACTTGTCTCTCCGCTCAAATTTGTTATCTTTACATATTTTCCGGTCTTAAGAGCACTGGCGAAATCTGCGGGATAAACGACCCCAGCGACTGGAAGCTTCGAGTCCTTGTCCCAGCCCTTTACGGTAATGACGGAAAAATCAGAGCTACAGTATCGTTGTTCAATAACAGACTTATAGGTTTCAGCATCTTCAAACTCCTTTTTGAGTTGATCTGAGATTACTCTTTCCGTGACACCGACAATTAGTTTCTCTATTCCCGGGTTTGGCTTCAGCCTTTCCTCAACGATATCGGAAATGAACTTTGAGACATCATCCTTTATCTGATTCAATTCATGACCGATTTCAGTTTCTTTATAGAAAGCCTCATTGCGCCTGTTTCGGTAAGATACAAGATCGTCGTATTCTTTCCCGTCTATGAACCTTAGCTTATCGGTATCGAAGTACCTAATTCCGCCAATACCGTCACCCGCCACTTCCAGAAGAATCCTTATTGCGTTCTCTCTAACTCGCGCATAACGTTCGATAACGCTACTTTGATTCATATTACCGTTCTCTCTTTCCAGTGCCTTGTCAGTCCAGTATTTCAGAGATTTCACGGTATCTGGAGTACCGAATCTTATAAGATCGTAAAAATCCTGTGCATTCTTAATTTTATCCTTCTCTTTTTCTTCTTCGGTTCTTATTCTGTTCAACTCCTCTCCTTCCGTGTCGATCTGGTTATTGATACTAATGAGTTCTATTCTCTTTTTCATTATCTTAGTGCTTATTTCGTTTACCTCTTTTATCCCGTTTTCTACAATTGTCTTGGTCTGCATCAATGTGGAAATTTCGCCTTCTAAAGATTCTTTATGCTTACGAGCTTCTTCCTTTTCCGTGTTTGTACTAGCGTACTCCTCTTTAATCCTGTTGTATTCTTTCGTCATTGATGATATACTGTCTTTCAGCTCTTTTTCCTCCTCTCTAAGTGCATCAAGTGAATCTTCAAGAGATTCTGTTTCCTTATAATAACGCAGAAGATCATCAACCGCATCTGCTGGCATTACGTTTGTATTTTCAGTTACCAGGTCCAGCTGTTTGAGCACGCGGTGATCCCATCCTTTCTTGTATAGGCTGTCAAGGGACTTCACTATATCCGAGATCTCATGTGTGTCTGTCTCGAAATTAAGTCCGAAATTTTCCAGATCGCTCAGAGAAGATATTCTCTTTATATCAAAATTATGCTTTCTTGCCTTGCTGTAAAACTGATTGAGCTGATCAAGGTCTATGTCGTTTTTCTGTATGAATCTATCGATTTTCTTTGCGTTCTCTATTATACTCGTAGCATCCTCCTTTTCCTTTTTGACAGATTCAAGCTCTCTCTTCACCTCGTCGAGGTTTTTCTTATTAGCAGAGAGTTGTTCGTTCACCTTAAGCACCTTGTCCTTCGCTTCTAGCTCAGCCTTTTTCTGATGCTCGATGCTGACACTTATCTGAGTCAGCTCTTCTTCCTTCTGTTCCTTCTCCTTCTGCATGCTCTCGATCTTCTGTTGAAGCTCCGAAGGTTTTATGCCCTTTCCGATCAGATTTGTCACTGTCCATGACACTTCTCTGACGATCTCCGGATTGTTGATGTCCTTGAGCGCATTGCCGATGCCTATCAACTCATCGATCCCTATTCCAAGGGATTTTACTATAGACGCTATAAGAGCTCCACTTTTCATCTCTGGAAGTTCAACACCGCCTTCACGCATGAACTTTCCTACCGATAGGAGTTCTTCGACGTACGGAAGCGTTTCTTTGAAGATTCCAATATCTCCGTTCCAGAAATCCTGAATCCAGCGCTGAACAGTACTCTTCGGTATACCGGTAGATTTTTCTATTTCTGAATAACTATATCCCTTAAGGTAGAGGGTATAGACCTTCTCAAATTGTTTCAAATTCATATTGATCTTGGATTAACCATGCATATGCATTATTTTATGATTCGTATAAATAGTCCCTTTCTCCCCTATGATCGAACCGTACGATTCATTTTCAGTTTCTGTGCATACTATTTTTCTCCGATCATTGGATGAAATTTTTAGAAACTGCAAGTTCACTTCCGATACATGTACGGACATGCAGGGAATCATGGGCGTGAGAATTCATGATGCGCAAATAGGTCGCTCATGAGCCTATGGTTGGTCGATGGTACGATCGATGGTACTGGAATGGGTTGGATCATGGGTCAAGGAAATATTTTATCCATTTGAAGATGAAGACCTGTAGATAGATGTAAGGGATAGAGCACTTAGCTCTCTTGTATAAGATTTGATTCGTATCCCCAGCTGATCAGACATAATCCCGCCCTAGTTCTCCTTGTCGTTATAAGTCTTTATTGAATCATTCATTATACACTTTTTCAATCAACTTTTCCCACAATTCAGCTGTTTTGTCCCAGGAATGCCACGAACCTTATAATCCTTTGACGGAAAAAACTGCGAAAAAAATATCCGTCCTGACCTAATATACCAGTAATTATGCTTTCACGGACCGATATCGAATGGGGTAGATATTATAATTCCATGCTTAAATTTAAGAAATGAAGAATTATGTACCATAGTGAAAATTGCTTATGTGGGAGATTTTATAAACCATGGCAAATCGTTGCAAACAAATGGTACTTCAATTGTGATTCTCCTGTCTCTATTGGAAAACGTGGACTCTATTGACGTATTTTGCCCTGAAGAAAACGACAAGACTGAAGAATTTGAACTTCCATCAAAGGTGATACTACGAGAATTTTATAGATATGGTAATTCGAAATCGATCCTTCGACTTTTAAAGATACCATGGAAGAATTATGATGTTGTCATATTCAATATGCTACCCACTGGATTTGGCAATGGAACTATGGCAAACGCAACTGCCCTTTTCGTCCCAATATTATTGGTGAAGTTACTCAAACAAAAAAATATTAGGGTAATACACCACAATTCAATATTCACTAATGATGTTAGAAAACTAGGTTACGATACTGGATTCGACAAAATCCGTTCGTTTTTTCTTGGAATTGTTGAAGGGAGTTTATTTAAAAACGTGAAAACATTCGTCTTTCTTAATCTTTACAAGGAAAAAATTAACGAATCCGTAGGGAAAAACAAGGTACATTTACTAAATGGACGATATTTGGAAGCAATTGCCACGATCTATATTAATGGCGCAATGCATGTGAAGTCTTTAGAATATGAAAAGAAGGATATACCAACGATATTGATGCATGGTTCATGGGGACCGCAGAAAAATATCGAGTTAGGCCTCTCGGTATTGAAGAAACAAAAAGAAGAAGGAGGCAAATTTAGACTAGTTGTATCTGGAGGTTTAAATCACCATTTTCCAGAGTACGAGAAAGAATTTAACGAGCTGCTCCATTCCTATTCTGATATCATTGATGAATATCTTGGACCCGTCGCTGAAAGAGATATTATGAAGATTTTTCTAAAAACGAGTCTATTGTTGCTTCCTTATAACATCCCTGGAGGTCATTCTGGTGTTTTGGAACAAGGCATATTTTTTGAGGTCCCTACCATTGCAATCTATTTTCCCGAGTACAGAGAGCAAGCAAGAAGTTTAGCAAACGTAAAGCTAGTTCCCCCAGAAAATTTTTCAAGCGCCATTAAAGAGATGCTAAAAAACAATGATAGCAAAACAGAATTAGAAATAAACCAGAAAATCCATGAGCTTATACAGAATATAAAGATCCTTCTGAGTTAAAGTTGAATTTATGGAATTTATATATTGAATACTGTACCAGGTTTGCTATAATTTCGAAACAAGAAAGGGATTAGGACGAGAAGGACCTTGAAGATTATTAGAAAATTTATACTCTTTACTTCGGTAATATTATCTGAATACATCTGAGTAAATTCTTATATATTCTTGTCTTGCTTTATTATCAGAAAATTCTGAACACCTTTTTTTAATTAATTCTGAATAATAATTTAAAGAATCCAAATCTTTTCCCAAATAAATCAACTCCAAATATTCATGTACCACGTCCGGATTTTCAACGTAAATGCCACTCTCACCGAGGAGTTCGGGTGCCGTTGCACATTTATTAGAAATAACTGGGAGAGAGCTCTTTATGGATTCTATCAATGGGATATTAAAACCCTCATTTGTAGACACATTCAGATACGCATCGGCCGCGTTAAAATAAAAAGAATAACACTTGTCCTCAACTCGTCCAATATTAATACAATTTTTAGAATAAATAGGCGCACCTATCTTTATGAGTTTATAATCATCGGACAATGAATCTGATATTCTCTTAAGTGTATGTAAATTCTTATTTACCCCGTCACCGGATACATTCAATAAAAGTATTTTACTATCTGGAAGTCCCAACAACTTTCTAGAGGCTTTCTTATCTCTATGGTGAAATCTGGCTCCATCAACTGTCTCATGAACAACTTCCGGTTTAATCCCAGTATGTAATCTGATTTGATTAGCAGAATAGTGACTCGGAGCTATTATTTTCTTAAACCTCTTTATTCTTGAGTGAAGTTTAATCATACCGTAGTTATATCCTATACCCCGTAGAAAGCTTCTCGCATTTGGCGATTTTTGCAACCTAGCTACTGTGAAGTAATACTCGTGAATAGTCGCAACCGCTTTTTCGGAAGCAGAAACCAGAGAATAATCAGATCCCAGAAGATGTATGTTCTTTTGCTCGAACTGTTTAGACTTCTTTATTTTTTTAAAATTGAATTTGTTTACAAATGGTATTTGTAATATATTATCCGCATAAAATGTACTCAAATTAATTGAATTATCAAGTTTTTGCCCCCGTATATATGGAACCGAAAAAAGTTTCATCTGTGGAAAATAATCGTGAGTGACCCGGTACAGTTCTAAAGCATAGTTTCCAATTCCTGAGTCACCGCTCATGTTTGTGATTAGATTTATCTCAGTATCATTCAATATGAACCCTAAAAGATTATTTTAGAATACGTTTAAACTTTACTATAACCAGAAAGGATTCGAAAATATTACTCTTAACCTTAAATGAAGACTTCTCTCAGAAACATTTCCTGCCTTTTTGGCTCAAACTTAACAAGTAAAGAAACTGGTTAATCGAAGCTTTATCAACTTGAATCGAGTTATAGTCTCGAGCCGAATCATTAAATATATTAAAGGGCAAATGATTGGCGCTTATGAATATACGTATACCTGTTAGCTCTCCGTTAATCAACGAAGATGACATAAACTCGGTTACGAAATGCCTAAAATCTGGATGGGTCAGTTCGCTTGGTGAAGATGTTTTGAACTTTGAGAAGGCATTTTCAAGTTATCAGGATGCTAAGTATGGCGTATCCACGAACAGTGGAACGACGGCACTTCACCTAGCTTTAGCCTCCCTGAATCTTAAAGAAAATGATGAGATAATTATGCCGACTTTTACAATGATTGCAACTATAAATGCAGCGGAATATTTGAAATTGAAAGTAAAGTTAATAGATGCAAACATAAAAACTTGGACGATGGACACTGAAGCCTTGAATGATAAGATAACAAATAAGACTAAAGCGATTATGGCCGTACATATATATGGGCACCCGGAAAATATGATGATTGTTGATGAAATAGCAAAGGAACACGATCTTTTAGTAATTGAAGATGCTGCTGAAGCCCATGGAGCAGAGATTAATGGAAAAAAGGTTGGAACGTTTGGTGAAGTTGGTTCTTTTAGTTTTTATGCAAACAAGATCATTACAACCGGTGAAGGTGGAATGAACGTTACCAACAACCAGGAATTAGCTGAAAGAATGGCGTGGTTAAGGGCTCACGCTTTTGGAAGAGGGGGAAAGCATTTTTGGCACGAAGAGCTCGGCTATGGATACAGGATGTCTGCCTTGCAAGCAGCTTTAGGAGTTTCCCAGGTAAGGAAAATAGATCAACTAGTTCAAAAGCGAAGAACAAATGCGAAACTATATAACGAGATGCTGCAGAAACTTTCAGATAAAAATTTATTGGTCACTCCTAAAGAGGAGACTTGGGCAAAGAATGTTTATTGGATGTATTCAATTTTAGCAGATCGAAAGCATCGTGACAGCTTGATGGCGTTTCTCGGGCAGAAAGGAATAGAAACTAGAACTTTTTTTTATCCGATACACAAACAACCATATTACAGGCAAAGATACAGCGACGAAGCATTCCCTGTGGCTGACGAGCTATCTTCGAGAGGGATAAACCTCCCATCGGGTAATCTTCTCGATGAGGAAGATATTATTGATGTTTGTTCTGAAATAAATAATTATTTCACAGGGATCTAGATAAATTATGAGTAAAAGAGCGTTGATTACCGGAGTCACTGGTCAAGATGGCGCATATCTTTCGAAGTTTCTACTGGATAAAGGTTACGAGGTATACGGTACCTTCAGACGAACTTCTACACCAAATTTTTGGCGCCTGAACTACGTTAACGTCTTGCAGGATATCGAGCTTCTTCCAATGGATCTTACAGATCTTAGCTCTGCTATAGAGGCAATAAAATACTGCGATCCCGATGAAATATATAATTTAGCTGCACAAAGTTTTGTAGGGCGCTCTTTCGAAGAACCTATCTCTACATCTGATGTTACTGGAATCGGTACTACGAGAGTGCTTGAAGCGGCGCGAATCTTAAAAGTTGATGCACGAATATATCAGGCATCAACAAGTGAACTATACGGGAACGAGACATCAACTTTAAAGTCTGAGAATACTGTCTTCTGTCCAGAGAGTCCTTATGCGGCTGCAAAACTTTATTCTTATTGGATAGGGGAAATATACAAAAAAGGGTATGGTATGTTTGTTGCTAACGGAATCTTGTTTAACCATGAGTCTCCTATTCGTGGAATGGAGTTTGTAACAAGGAAGGTTACAAACGCTACCGCAAAAATAAAACTGGGACTTCAAGAGAAGCTATATTTGGGAAACATGGATGCTGTTAGGGATTGGGGATTTGCTGGCGACTACGTTGAAGCTATGTGGTTGATGCTCCAGCAATCCGTTCCGAACAACTACGTAATTTCCACAGGAATAGGACATTCCGTTAAAGAACTTGTTGATTTAGCGTTTAAAGAGGCTGGTCTTTGTAAGGATGGGTACGTTTTTGTTGAACCTGCTCTCAAAAGGGTTAATGATGTCAATGCTTTGATAGGCGATAACACTAAGGCGCGCGAATTTTTGGGGTGGAAGCCCAAGACCTCCTTCGAGAATTTAATTAAGCTAATGTATAGAGAGGATCTTAAAAGGTGGTCGGACTATTTATCTGGGAAGGAAGTTATCTGGGATGCACCATCTTATAGTGAGAAGGTGAAAATAGCCTCAGTTAGGTACAGTATCAAGATATGATTACTCGTTTCTGAGGGAGAAATTATGAATTGGATAAATAGTTATAAAAAGCTGGCGGATGTATATATCGAGGAATTTGAGAGTCGATGGAAGGAAGGAGTGGATGCTGCCACAGCACTCTCTCATTACGTTAGGACTAATTTCCCAGGCATAACTCGTGTTTTAGATGTTCCATGTGGTATAGGAAGACTCTCTATACCCTTGTCTTTGCTGGGCTTTAGTGTTCTCGGGATAGATTTTTCTGATAAATTTATAGAATGTGCAAATAAAAAAAAATCAGAATATAGTTCTAAAACTTCGAAATTCGTTGTAGGTGATATGTTCTCTAGCGATGAATTAATATTAAATCACAAACCACAGCTTGTCATCAACTGGTGGACAAGCATCGGTTATAACGATAGGAAAACTGATTTGAAGTTTTTGAAACACTTGAAAATGGTTACCGAACACGGAACGATATTGATTGTCGAAACTTGGACCAGGGAATATGTCATCAATTTTCCAATAAGGCGTTTCTGGAACGATCTAGGAAATTCAGTAGTTATTGTGAGCCAACAAGTTGATCCTCTTACTGAGTTTGTTAAATCTGAACACAGTTATTTTAGAAAGATAAATGGTGATCTTAAGTACGTAGGTAGTTTTACATCCAAGATTATGCTTTACAGCGTTCTTGAACTCAGAAATATGTTCGAAAGCGCCGGTTGGAAAGTGCTTCGTGTTGCTAATTCGATAAGTCAAATTGATGGTTCATTTAATCCACGAATAGATAGATGCGTATTTGTTTGTAAATCTTTTTAACGAGGAGATAAAGGAATGGCAGAAAGATCAGATACCCTGACTTCGCTTAAAAAAATAGTGCTAATAGGTTTTCCCTATACAAACAAAATTGATACTGGAAGGGGCATAGACCGTTACCTTGCAACAATTTACAAATCTTTTTCTAGTCATGGTATAGGTCTTAGAATAATAGAAGAGGGCGTAGTTAAGCCTCGACCAGTATGCTTCATAAAAGCCTTTTTAAAGGCATTTATTGAATTACGGAAGTCTAATGGGAACGCCTTTCATGCAGTGGATCCTTTGGGATCGATTGTAGCTGCCTTAGCTCTTAAAAAGAATATTATCACAACAATTCATGACACTATTCCGCTTGATGGCAAGGTGGTAATGTTTAATCCTTTTGTTTTTTTCTTTGCAAAATTGTCAATGCTAGTTAGCCTGAATATCAGCAAGGAAATTATTGTTCCGTTCGAATCAACTAGAGATGCTCTTATAGATAATTTCCACGTTGCTGCTAACAAGATAACTGTTATTCATTACGCCCTTGATCTTAACCTGGATCAATTGGTTGACTCGAATGTCTGTCAAGATGTAGGAGATGATAATATGAAGATTCTTTTCATGGGT
Source organism: Thermoplasmatales archaeon (assembly GCA_026127925.1). NCBI lineage: Archaea > Methanobacteriati > Thermoplasmatota > Thermoplasmata > Thermoplasmatales > Thermoplasmatales archaeon. The sequence goes on along the minus strand of JAJSLM010000003.1, from coordinate 221,758 downwards.
GGGAGTTCACCCAACGATAGGGGTATGGATATAGTTTTAAGATCATATATGGAATTTGTCAGAGATCTACCACGTGCTACTCTAACGATCGTAGCTAAAAGTGGAACTATCTCCGATGAGAACCAAAAACTATTAAACGGAACAAAATCTTGCCGAATAGAAACTATTGAGTTAGTACCAGAGCCTGAGTTGATGTCGTTCTTAAAAGAATTTTGCGTTTTCATCTATCCGTCAAGATTAGGCTTCAGTTTTTTAGTTATGCAAGCAATTGCGTCTGGAGTTCCTGTCATTACTTCAAATTCACGGGATACGAAGGACTTCCTGGGAGATGCAGGTATCCTGTGCGACAATGATGAAGTAAGTTGTTATGTTCAGGCGCTAGTTAGATTGACAGATAAGGACTTCAGAGCAAACATCATCAAAAATCAATATGAAAGACTTCGAATGTTTACGTTAAATAAATTCTACGATGAAATGAATGAATTTTACATGAGAGTGCTACGCGATGCCTAACACTAATGACATTATAAAGCGAATTTTTATTAGTGTTATAGTAACTGCACACGATAGAAAAAGCTATCTCAGAATGGCCGTGGATTCAGTACGAAATCAGACGTTAGATAAGGAGTTTTTTGAAATTATTGTCCTCAAGAATTTTGAAGACGATTATATAGATAGCATTCATGAAGAAAACTTTGTAGTAGTAAATATGGAAGGGACAATTGGGGAGTATTTGTCTACCGGAATAAAAAAATCCAAAGGTGACATAATTTGCTTTCTGGATGACGATGATGAATTTTATCCGAACAAGTTACAGAAAGTGAGTGACGTGTTCAACGCACATCCTAATCTAGGATATTATCACAATGGTTTCAAGATCATAGATGGAAAAGGAAAACCATTAAAGAAGCACTTTGGTTATAAACAACCAAAACAGGACATAAGTGTATATGAACAGGAGGACAAAGAGAAATATTTGTTCAAACTGGGCAGGTTTCAAGGAACATTCAATTTAAGCTGCGTCTCCGTTAGGCGATCTATTCTTCCCCCAGACTCAACCCTTTTGAAAAGTCTACCTGCAACCACAGACGGCGCTATTTATATAATCGCTCTAAAGTCGAACATGGGCTTACTTATTACTAAAGAAATTTTTAACAGATACAGGATACATGGAGATCAGTCAATCACATTAAACTATAATCAATGGTCAGCAGTAAATAAGAAAATGCTTGAAGCTTCAGCTTTGTTTTGCTACTTTTTGAAGGAAACAAAGTTCGAAAAATACGGTGAATGGAGTAACTTCTACTGGTCAATGAGGTACAGAATTTCAGAAGGTTGGCCGGGTATAAGATGGGGTGATGTACTAAATTCTTTCCGGTATTATGTGTTGACTGGTCAAGTATCTTCCTTGTCTCTAATGATTATCTTGATAGTATTGAAAATTTTTAGAGTTTCGCTGATCGACATAAAATACAGATAATATTTATACTCTCTAAAGGCAGTCAATCGTTATGTTGGAAAAATTTTACTCTAATAAAAAGAAAGATAAGATACGATGCCACGGATGCAACTTGAATTATACTACCATAAACCCACATTTGATAACTAGTGAAATATACAAAGTTGGTTTTTGCAGAGACAGAAATGATAACCTGATTAACTCCACCAAGAGAACTAAGCAATATGCCGTTTGATCTTTCGTCGCTGTAATATGGGTAATTTATGTTAAAAATCTTGTTCGCTCCGCCTAGTAATTTATACCCCCATTCTGTTGGTTCTAGGGTTGCATTTGAATCTTGAATTGCGACGTTTGATAGTGCAAAAGCTGAGAAATTAAAAATTGTTAACTTGCCTTCCGAAATTAGATTATTGATGTAGTTACGGTTATCAGAAAGTTGTGTACCATTCGTTAGATAGATACTTCCTATAGCATTGATCCAGTTATCTTCCAAACCAGAAGAATTAATTCGCAACATTTGATTTTTATTGAATGAATAGTTTATCTTTACGAGCTTAAACTCACTATTTCCGGGAAGAAATGTATCTACAGTCTGTATAAGTTTTCCATCGGTGAAAAACGAAACATTTCGCGAGTCCCCAGAAAACCATAACTGAATCCACGCCTCGTTATGGTTTTTCGATCCTGGGATAGGGATAGATACCGTAGAATTTGAACTAGTAAAAATAAAATTCTGAGGCGCTGTAGGGATCTGAGAAATCTCTGGAACATAGTAGTTTGGGCCGTAAGCCCAATTTGTTAAAGGGTACCTAGGATTAGATGATCCGGAATCGCTGTTGTTAATGTAGTCAAATGTATCCACCTTTGTGAAATTTGTAGTGACGAGCCCTAGGGTATTCAAATCTGTCAGGTTCGGAAGAACAACATAATTAGAGTGGTTCAAAATGATCTTCCAGTCTCTTACATTAATATCACTCGACATAAATATACTCTTACCCAACAAATTTACTCCTTCATTTGCAAGTTTTGTCAACGAGTAGTAATTGCCGATGATAATTTCGGAAGTATTTGTTGTAAATGCAGTAGGAAGACTATAATCTCCCTTGTAGATAGTATACGATTTATTGTTAGATATCATGCTGATTCCAGTTTGATAATTCATTAACTGGGATGCATTTTGTGATCCGTATTGATCGTTATAATCTTTTACCCCCTTTAGAACAACGAAATACTCTATACCAGCAAGACCCATCAGTTCAGCGATGTGGTTCGTTTCATTACTGTAAAATTCTGAATAAATGAAATCAAAATAGTTTGAAATATTCGTAGGAAGAGACCCGTAACTAGAAATGTATGGTGTCCTAAAAGATTGAGAGTTATAAAGCGGATTATTAAAATGCGGCGACCCATTTACGAGAACTAACTCCTGATTTGGGGGAAAAAAGGCCACTCCTGACATTGTCCCGGTTGTAAGTTTGTCTATTTCAGTAGTCAGACCATAATAGGGCTGTGGCACGTTTTGACCTCTATTTATTATCCCTAATGAATTGTAATAACCTTGAGAAACCAAAGGAAAAACCAGAATAAATATTAATAAAACGATGAAAGAGATTGCAAGAGTCCTCCTAAGATGTTTTTTTGATGAACCGTCTTTATCGGTGAACCACTTAACTTTATTGAATATATTTTTTCTAGGAATCGAAATGTAATTCAAGATGTCCACTAATATTAAAGAATATAGCGGAACTATGACGATCCAGTCCCAGTAATAAGATGCATTAAGGAGTTGGTAACCGGGGATGTTAAGATAGAGAAAGTTGGGTATAGATGGGACCAAGCTCTTTGGGCCCGAGCCCAAAAGTCCAGCAATCACTATAATTAAGGAGAATACTATTAAAGTTCTTCTCCTAACAATGAACCCCCATACGAGGGCAAACAGCAGGACACTATACAGAATCACATTCCATGCTGATAATGCAGACACAGATATTGTCGCCACGGAGAATTCAGCAACGTTCGAGGAAAATCCCCAAGGCTCAAGAAATAAAGTAGGGAAGAAACCGTTAGAAAATAGCTTGACATTACCGTTAAAAGACTGAGCATAAGGGGATGAAGGGCCTAAGTTGATGAACGACCCAAACTCTGCTGGTAATATGAAAGGTAGAAAAACGAGAATCATAAGAATAAAAGAGAACAAAAGGGGAATTATCAAATTAGAAGCCAGATTTTTTAACTTTTTTAGCTCAAAGCGCAAATCCTTGGAGAAAATAACGAAAAAGATGATCCATAGAGCAACCCCCAAATATGTTATCTGTTCGGTACCAATAGTAAGAAACATGAAAACGATTGAAATCAATAAATAAATATTCGGGAAATTATCTTTTCTCCTTCCGACTATTACAAAATAAAGAGCAAGAAGCAGAAACCCCAGTGAGAACATTAAAATAAAGTCTCCACCGGTGAGGATCAATATATACGCCGGGTTAAATAAGAAAAAGATTGTGCTCCCTAATCTTACTAGAAAATTATCTGAAAATGCTCTAGTTAGAATGAAGAAGCTGAACGCAAGAAAAAAAATAGAAATAACTATATATGCCCTAATAGCAACCTGTAATGGCATAAGCAGCCATAGAAATATGCCTAAGTAATTTCCGAAGATGTGATTGATGATAGTAGTGCTCGGAAATGCATTGGGCAAACCATCACCTGAAAATGGATTCCAGAAAACATGCACTATTGAACTACCCAAAATAAATTGTTTAAGACTAAGTGGAAATATAAAAAAATTTCCCCATTCAATAAAAGAAGAAGAAAAGAAGAAAAGTTTGAAATAGAATAAAATGACCGTTGACAAGATTACGATCGCAAATAAGAAAAATTCTTTCCTTCTTGAGGCCAATTTAATCATTGCTGTATGATTTTCCCATTATAAATACTTTTACCACTATTTTCTAATCCTAACACCTCGATATTTTAATGCTCAATACAGAGTGATTTGTTTCAAGTATATCTTGACAAATACTAAGTTGTATATAGGAAACCCCCCATCAAAATATTTGACCTTCCCAAAATCATGTATATAAGGAATCACTGCCAAAGCTCTGTCAGCCAAAATTAAAATAATATCATAGAAATGCCTACATCGAGAAAATCTAATGGAAAAAACATTAAAGAAGTTCGTATTTTGTAGCCCTGTCACTCCGATTTATGAAATGCACAGCCATAGGCCGTATTTTGAATTCCCAAAGGCAGCCTCTCACTTCGGTTTTGGGCCTTACCTCATAATCGGCAAAAATCATTTTAAATACAACGGACCCGTAAATGTCATTGAAACTGGGGATGATTCGAACAGGCATCTTAATGTAGTTAGGACTCTTCCATTTTTATTGAAATTCATTATGAGAGAAAAGCCGAGTGTCTTTGTTTTTTTTCATATGAATTTGGTACTGCCATTCATAGTGAGTGCAACAAAAATATTTGGCCTGGGAAAAAAAGTGAAATTTTTATTGAAGATGGACTGGGATGGTAGTGCATTCAGCCAGTTAGGAAAATTTATGCCTCTAAGGAACCTTTTCTTGGCTTTTGAATCTTTCTTTGTTGACCGAATAATAATAGAAAATAAATGCGGCTACGATTCACTGTCTTCTATTCCGTTAATAAATAAGAAAAAGATTATACTTCTCCCAAACGGCTATCCTGAAGACTTTATTCAACAAGCAGACTATTCAAATTTCAAAAGACACCCCATCATTCTTACTGTTTCGAGGATTTCCCCGGAAAAAGGCCTTGACATATTAATTATTGCATTTGCCGCCCTTTCATTTGAATTTCCTGAATGGAAATTACATATTGTAGGTCCGATAGAAGATGTTGTCTATTATAATAAATGCGTTTCACTAGTTGAGGATTTGAATATACAATCTAGAATAGTATTTACCGGACCACTTTATAGCGATTCCCTAAAATGGGAGTACTATCATTCTTCAATTTTCTGCCTCCCATCCTTCGAAGAAAGTTTTGCTATAGTCCGCCTCGAGGCTATTGCCGCCGGTCTTCCACTCGTTACGTCGGAAGCGGGTTGTGGACGGGAATACAAGCATTTTGGATCGATGATATTCAAGATAGGGGACATTGCAGAATTAAAGGAACATCTTAAAAGATTAATGGCAAACGAAAGACTTAGGGAAGAAATTTCAGCCAAGCAACAAGGATCTATAATTTCATATGATATTATTATAGAAAAGTTGTTGCGTTCTTTGGCTTTACTCAACTAATAAAGGGTTGAATGGCAGTAAATGTGAAGCACTCTAATTAATTCTATATCACCTGAACTCCCGGATTCTTACCACAATTAATTTATGATTCATCTGTAATTTATTGGTTGATCAATAAAAGCTAAGCTTATTGATAATAGTGGTATTTCCCACCATTACATCAAGGAATCAGACAATAGAGAAGGTTGTGAAAGGTAAGACATACGTTTATGAGAGGATACCATACTACAATCCAAAGATACGGAATACCAGCTACCTGTAATCGCCCATTCAAATTTACCCATTTTCGGCCATTGAAAAGTATCCAGAAAAGGCCATTGAATATTTACCACCCCGTGCATTTTCATGCTGGAGATGGTAAATGCGCTTACAGCGGAGGATTGGCATATGTTTAAAGCCAAGAAGGAACAGGGAATGAACATAAGTGAGATAGCAAGGAGAACGGGAGTGAGCAGGAAAACCGTGAGAAAGTATATTGCAATGGAGAAGCCGGCGAAGTACAGCAGAGAGGGGAGACAGTCTGTCATTGCCCCTTACACTGATTATGTAAGGGGGAGGATTGACAAATATAACCTCTCTGCTGTGAGGATATATGATGAGATCGGAGAAAAAGGTTATCTCGGATCATACACAACTGTCAAGAGGCTATGTAGGGAACTGCGCAAAGATCGTAGGGTTCAGGCAGTATACCGCTATGAGACTAAACCTGGAAAACAATCCCAGGTTGACTTCGGCGAATTTGGTTACATAGACATGGACGGAAAAAGGAGGAAACTCTACGCTTTCTCCATGATCCTGGGATATTCCCGGATGCGATATGCAGAATTCACAACAGACATATCCACTGAAAACGTGATCAAAATGCATCTGAACGCGTTCTCCTTCTTTGGCGGGTTCACCGATACGATACTGTATGACAATCTGAAGCAGATCGTCATCGATCGTAAGATAAAGGCATCAGAATCGAGATTCAACGAGAAATTCATGGATTTCGCTGAATATTATGGCATAGCGATCCGATTGTGCTATCCCTACAGACCGGAGACAAAGGGGAAGATCGAGAGCACAATAAAGTATCTCAGATACAACTTCTGGACAGGCAGGACATTTGATTCTCTCTCAGATATCAATGTTCAATGCCAGGAATGGCTTAAAAAGGTAAATTCGCAGATACATGGAACAACGCATGAGACACCCTTAGAGAGGCTGAAAGATGAGAAACTCAACCCACTTTCATCAGTACCGGCATACATGACAAGGAAGGAAGAATCCAGAAAGATATCCAGGGACTGCTATGTCTCGTATAAAGGGAACAGGTATTCTGTTCCCTGGAAATATGCCGGAAGGGAGTGCATGGTAATTGAAGAATCATCAGCGTTGAAGATAGAGGTCGATGCCAGCATCGTTGCTGATCATTCAATTCTATCAGGAACAGGAAGGATATCAAGGAAGAAGGAGCACTTCGAAGGCCTTTTAAAGGCGATAAGAGAGGAGAATTCTGCAGTATACAGGCAGATTGTGGAAACCCGTGACTTAAAGAAATACGAGGATGTGGTATGATGGATTCATATGAGAGAGTGCATGAATACCTTTCAAGACTCGGCATGACCACAATGGAAAACATCATTGATTCATACCTTGAGGCATCCCATGACAAGTCCGTAATGGACATACTGGATCACCTTCTTTCCGAAGAGCTCAAGCACAAACTTTCAAAGAAAACGGAAAACATGTTGAACTGGTCAGGTTTTCCATTCAGGAAGACAATGGACGATTTTGATTTTTCATTCCAGCCATCCATAGACAGATCGGTGATAGATGATCTCATGACGATGCGGTATATACACAACACTGAGAATGTTGTCTTCCTCGGTCCTCCGGGAATGGGAAAGACCCACCTGTCGGTCGCACTGGGAATGAGGGCAATCATGTCAGATATCCCAGTGTACTATGTGTCCGCCATGAAACTCGTTCAGACGCTGAAGCGTGACTATGATCTCAAGAGGCTTGAATACAGAATAAAGACATATTCAAGGTTCCGGCTCATGATAGTGGACGAGATCGGTTACCTCCCGCTTACAAGGGAGGAATCGAACCTGTTCTTCCAGTTTGTGTCGTCCAGATATGAGAAGAGATCGACAATATACACATCGAACAAGTCTTTCTCAGAATGGGGTGAGATACTTGGGGACCAGGCGATGGCAGCAGCTGTCATTGACAGGATACTGCACCATTGTACCGTGGTGAACATAAGGGGGGATTCATACAGGCTTAAGGACAGGAGAAGGAATGCATTACCAACAGAAAAGAGGAGAAGAGAAGAATGAATGAAAAGTTATATAGGGTGGATCAATTTTACACCGGCGATTTTGCACAAATCTTGATCGGCGTTTACAGAATCTGAGATAATCCGGTTATCGTCAGAGCGTACAACCTACGGTTACAGGAGAATATGGGCACTCATGAGGAATTCCGAGATCATGTGAACATAAAGACTGTCCGGAGGATCATGAGGAGAAACAGCCTTGCACTGCCTTATGCAAAGCATAAGGACCGTACCAGAAGAAAGGATCTCACTAAGCCTGATAACACTGACAGGTTATGGGAGACAGACATCCATTATGTTGGTACTGCAAGGGACGGAATGCACTATCTCATGAGCATAAAGGACTGCTTCAGCAAGAAATGGACTTCCTATGAGTTCTCAAAAAGATGCACAGCAAGGGACTGCATCAGGGCAGTTGAGAAGGCTTATGCCATCAGGTTCCCTGATGGAAATCATAATGATCTCATTCTCAGAACGGATAACGGTCCGTAGTATATCTCCAGGGAGATCAGAAGGAAGTTCCTGGGCGATCCAGCATTCAGGGAAAGATTCCAGAGGAAAGAAGTCGAGGTGATACTGGAATGAAAATTGAGGAAAAGTGTTCCAAATCTTTCTGGAGCATATCAAATACAGTATTACATGGGAAATCCTGAGGAGTTGCTCAGGATAAGGGAATCAAAGATCGAAAAGGCAAGAATATTAAGGAGGGAAAGAAATATGACAGAACGAAAGGGAGGTGAAACGGCAGGAACCGTATCATAATTCTTTTCGTAAATTGTCCAGAAATGTAAGAAACAGTGCAGAGGGATCGCCTCATGTCTGTGAAATCCCTGGATCTACAGACCTCTCATGCATACCATTTCAAGATCGCACTCCAGAAGCTATGGCATCTTAACATTGGGATTGCAGAGGAATATCTGAGGAAATGGATATCATGGGCATACAGGTCAAGGATGCCTGATATCATCAAACTGGGAAAGACCATGAAGAAGTACATTGATGGCATATTGGAATCCATAGGATCGGGAATAAATTCAGCTGTTGTTGAAGGCCTCAACAACAAGATAAGAACAGCATTCAAGCGTTCATATGGTTTCAAGGCACAGGAATACAGAGATATGATCATATATCTGGTGGCAGGAGGATTTAGGTTACCCCCAGAGTGTTAAAGAGATCCATACTGGTTACATTACTATGGAAAAAACGCTATACAAGGTATGTTAGCTAAATTTATAAGCTGCTAGAAATTCATCCCTCATGGTTGGGATATCTACAATAAGGAATGTTTATAGATTTCGTAAGCATTTAAAAAATTGGCCAAATGCAGTTTTTGCTTTTTATGTTAAGAAATTCCCTTTCGAAGCCATTTATAGGGATGGGACGAAATATTATATAAAATATCTAAACCACCTATGGATGGCTTCGTATGGCTTTAAATTTGAATATGGCGACGATGAATCAATAATTTTCCCCTACGAAGGAAGAACTTTAAGGTTCTTGGGGACTAGAAATAACGGTTCAATAGGTGATGTCTTTGTTGAAAAAGAATTAAGCGTGTTAGATGTTAAGGGGCGAGTAGTAATTGATATAGGCGCAAACATAGGAGATTCGACTGTTTACTTTGTTATTATGGGTGCTGAAAAAGTAATTGCCATAGAACCTTTTCCCTTTACATTTGATCTCCTTAAGAAGAATATAACCATAAATGGAGTTCAAGATAAAGTCAAAATCTTGAACTTTGCCATGGGAGGAAAAACTGAGATAATTAAGATTTCTCCTGCTGCAAAAAACACAGTGGGTCTTAGAGCAACAGAGTTTCCTGGAGGGACACCCATTAAAGTTATCACGTTTGAAACTTTAACAAAAGATTACAACATAAATAATGCCGTTTTGAAATGTGATTGTGAGGGTTGTGAATATGATCTAATAAATAATATGAGTAACAACGACTTTGACAAAGTTGATGAAGTCTTAATTGAATACCATAATGGGCTAAATTCCTTAGACGAAATACTTGAAAAGAATGGCTATGTTACTAAAATTGTGAGAAAAGGAAAAAATATGGGTCTTTTAATAGGAAAGAAAAAATGAGCCTTTCATTACTGTATAACTATTGTTATACAACTGTGGACTATCTTTTATTACCACCATCTACCGGTGGAATCTATTTCATAAATTTTTGTAATAAGTATTTGCAAATTTTTTGCTTATTATTCCAGAATCAAGATCCTCCAAAACCTTTGTTTTACTCCTCTGAGCAGGTGAACCGTATCCGCCTCCACCTGCAGTCCTAATCTCGAATATTTCATTTTCCTTCAGATAGTAAGTTCCCTTTGTATGACCTTTTCTTGATTTTCCGTTACTGTATATCCGAACTTCTGTACTCTCGCCAGGAAATCCGCCTTGAAGGCCCCATGGTTTGTGCCGTTCCCTCTCCGAAAGCACTGTTACGGTGACTAGCCCTTCTCGTATTCCAAAAGAACGTATGATGCCTGAGCCACCCCTATATCTCCCTGGTCCGCTACTGTTCTCCCTGAACTCATATCTCTTCATGACTATGGGCATGTTCCTCTCTATCTCTTCAATAGGAGTATTCATAGTATTGGTCATGTTTGAGTGTATTCCGTCAACTCCATCTTTACCCAACTTTCCGCCTAAACCGACGCCTATCGTCTCGTAGAACGCCCACGACTTGGATCTATAAAAGCCCCCCATCATTATGTTATTCATAGAGCCCCCTGAAGCTGCGGGAATCTCCGCCGGATCGGCTTTGCTCAAAGCTAGATAAAGCAAGTCTGCATTTCTCTGGCTTGTTTCTACGTTGCCTCCAGAAACTGGGGCTGGAAAAGTTGGGTTTAAGATTGTACCTGATGGAACTTTAATGCTAAACATCCTAAATGTACCGTCATTCACAGGAACATCTTCGCCCATGATGCTTCTAAAGACAAAGAATACCCCAGATATGGTTACACCAAGAACCGCATTCAGAGGTACTTCTACCTGAGCATCTGTGCCATCGTAATTTACTTCTATCTGATTATCCCCAACACTTACCGTAACTGAAAGCCTGAGATCTCTTCCATCCGGAGCTTCAAGATAGTCTACAGCGCTGTATTTACCATTTTTCAGTTTTCTCAGCTTAGATTTTGCTAAAGCTTCAGCATAATTGAGATAGTAATCTATAGATTCTGTAAAATTGCTGATGCCGTATTTGCGTATTACCTCAATAACTCTCCGTTCACCGGTATAATTAGCAGCCACCTGAGCCTTAAGATCTCCAATCCTCTCGTAAGGATTTCTTGAATTTGAAGAAAACATGGATAGTATACCGTCATCAAATTCCTCTCCTCTTATGAGCATCACAGGATTAATTATGAACCCCTCTTCGAATATTGACTTACCATCAAAGTTTATGCTTCCAGGTACCTTGCCTCCAATATCCGAATGATGTGCTTTATTCGCCGCAAATGCAACAAGTTTTTCATCAAAAAAGATGGGTCTGATCAGAGTAACATCATTCAGATGGGTCCCTGAAATGTACGGGTTGTTAACAAGGATCATATCTCCATTTTTTATCTCGATGTTCTCCCTTGCTATGTATTCCAAAGTGTTTTTCAAACCCCAGGGCAGAGAACCTAGATGAACAGGGATGTGTTCTGCCTGTGCCAATAGATGGCCTCTATCATCGAATATCGCTGCAGAATGATCCATTCTTTCTTTAATATTGGGAGAATATGCCGAATTCCTCAGAGCTATTCCCATTTCCTCACTAGCGTAATAGAGGGTGTTGCTTATAACCTGAAAAGTAAAGAGGTTCTTCACTTCCTCACCATCCTTAAATTAAGGTACTCATCGGTAGACCATCTCCATCCGGGATTCACAACAGCAGTAGAATCATATCCTTCAATTATTGCAGGACCCTTATCCGAATAATAAGGCTGAATAGTATTCCACGTGTATACTGGTGTGTCAATAAAAGTGCCATTAAACCAGACCTTCCTCACATTGTTTTGCGGTTTGGTATTTGCGGCTTCATGTTTTACAATACGGATCTTTGGCATCTGCACCTTACCTGACACTCTAGCGTTAACTATCTCTATCGGATCATCAGATGAATATCCGTATCTTCTCTTATATTCAAGCTTAAATTCTTCAGCGTCTTTGCTACCATGTTCGATAGTAATTTCATATGATTGACCAGTATACCTCATGTCTACGTATTTAAATATATCTATCGAGTTAAATCCTTCATTTTCCAATTGCCTTCTGACCTCACTTTCTATTTTCCTGAATTTTTCATCTAGATCCTCTTGACCGGTCACCGGAACAGTGTAGTTCCTAAGCATGTCTACTGAAAGAAGACCATATGCAGAAAAGAGACCTGCGTGCTCAGGAACAAAGATTTCCCTTATTTCAAGTTCCTCGGCCAGATCGCATGCATGCAATGGACCCGCACCGCCAAAGGAATAAAGAGTGAAATCTCTTGGATCTCTTCCCCTTTCAACACTGACAATCGATATGGCCTTTGCCATAGAGTTATTTATCAACTTAATTATTCCACCGGCCGCTTCTACTGTACTCATGTTCAAAATATCAGCTATTTTGGTCTTGAGAATTTCCTTGGCCAAATCAGAATATATCTTCATCTTTCCGCCAAGCAGGAAATCCGGGTTTAGTCTTCCAAGTATTACGTTAGCGTCTGTTATCGTTGGGTTTTCACCACCGAGACCGTATGCAGCAGGACCTGGAACAGAACCTGCACTGAGAGGGCCTACCCTTAATGAATTGCCTTCATCCACCCATGCAATGGTACCGCCACCTGCACTAACTTCGGCTAGATCAACAAAAGGAAATCTAACAACATAACCGCTTCCCTTTATCGATCTTCCACTGTGGGTCTTGCCTGCCGCCTCGAATTCGTATGATATGTCGGGGTTCCCGTCTATGACTACCCCCGCCTTAGCTGTGGTTCCTCCCATGTCAAAAGTAATTACGTTATTGTCCCCCAATAGCCTGCTGTAGTAGGCAGATGCTAGAACACCAGCTGATGGTCCGGATTCGATTACGGATATCGGAACTCTCTCTGCATAAGATAGCGTGTTAAGACCGCCATTGGAGCCCATCATATAGACAGGGGCCAGAACGCCATTCCGTTCAAGATTGTTTCGAAGCCTACCAAGATATCCGGAAACAAGTTTGGAGAGAACTGTGTTTACCACAGTTGTGCTAGTCCTTTCATACTCCCTGTACTGCATATCTATTTCATGTGATGCAAATACGTAACCCTTGAAACCCTCAAAATGCTTCTTGACTTTCTTTTCCTGGCTATCGTTGACATATGAATTTAAGAGTGAAATAGCCACACCCTCTATACCCAAACCTTCTATCTTTTTCCTGAGGGCATCAATTTCATCCTCTTCAATTGGTTCTTTTTCGGTGCCATCGGACAAAACTCTTCCGTGAATAGTGAAGCGGTACTTCCTAGGTATCAATGGTACTGGTCTTTCAAAATTTAAGTTGTATATCTCAGATCTCCGTTGACGACCTATCTCAAGGACATCTTTGAATCCTTCGTTGGTTATTAGGGCTGACTTGGCTAGACCTGTTCTTGTCAAAAGTGAATTCGTGGCGACGGTACTTGCATGATTTATCATCTTTATTGAGTGTTTGTCAATGTTCATTGAATTTATGGCGTTAATAACAGCCATTTCCGGTTCCTCAGGGGTACTTGGTACCTTTATTATATTTAAATTCAGGTTATCCGGATCAAATATTACTACATCTGTAAAGGTTCCACCTATGTCTATTCCAAGGTAGTAATTTGGCATATGTTTTATAGATCGTGACAACATATTTAGATTTGTTCTAATGCGTGAGATTCTAACATGAACTCTTAAATTGCTGCTGGCATCCCCTACTAAGATCCACAACCCTAGCACCACTTCTTTCAATTTTAATTATAGCGCTACTGATAAAAGAGCTACTTTTAAGGGTAAGCTACTATTTGGCGCTATTTATAATTATTTCCAAGCTTAAACAAATAATTAGGCTCAACCATATTTCGCGTGTCTTTTTTAAATATTTCCTTCTTAAAATTATCAATAAAATTATGTATAGGGAAATATTCTTATATACAAGCTAGATTCCTTTAGCATGGTTGAAACAGCAACCAAGCGTATTAACACGAGACGTGAGATTATTACCGCTTCAATGGTTGGAACGATACTTGAATGGTATGGAATTTTTATATTTTCAAGCGGCGCAATCTATATTGCTGCTACTTTTTATCCTTCCGTAACTAGAACTGAAGCTTTGTTGCTAACGCTTTTAACGTTTGCGCTGGGGTTCATTACCAGACCTGTTGGCGCATTTGTATTTGGACACTTTGGAGATAGGCTTGGAAGAAGAAATGTACTTTTGGTCACACTGCTTATTTCCGGGATATCTACGGGGATCACAGGACTCTTACCTGGTTATGTTAGCATCGGTATTTGGGCAATAATACTCCTCGTAATCCTTAGATTAATTCTCGGTTTTGGACTTGGTGGTGAATGGGGTGGTGCAATGTTGCTCACTCTAGAAAATTTCAAGGGAAGAAGAGGATTTTGGTCATCATTCGTTCAATCTACTGTTGGAATTGGTTTATTGATAGGGACAGCAATTTTCTTGCTGCTGGAGTTGATACTCCCTACTAAGGCCATGTATTCGTATGGCTGGCGAATACCGTTTATTCTAAGCTTTGTAATCCTTGCAATAGGGTTCCTAATCAGGTACAGACTAACAGAAACCCCAATATTTGAAGCGGCAAAAGCTGAGAAAAAGATATTGGGCTTACCGGCTAAGCAGCTTTTTAAGCGCAACTGGAGAGAGGTGCTTAGCGGAACCCTTCTGGCAGGTTCAAGCGGGAACTTCTTCTATTTTGCTATATCACTGCTTCCGGCAGTTTTTGAAGTTAAAGGGATTGTGAGCGTTACTGTTGGCCTGATAGCAGTTTCTATCTTTGCAATAATGGATATAATATTTGTATTCATTGGTGGTGTGCTATCCGATAAACACGGAAGACGTGTTCTACTAATTGTTGCGAATGCAATAGCTCTTATCATCTTATATCCTTCAATATACATTTATAATCCGTACTTGTTTACAATGTTTCTTGCTATTTTTGGAGTTGCACACGGGCTGAGTTATTCTCCATTAGCTGCTTTTATATCTGAGGTTTTTCCAACAAATGTGAGGTATTCTGGCAATTCATTCAGTTATCAATTTGGTAACGCCTTTATCGGCGGTCCCGCCCCATATGCCTCAGACGCATTGGGAATAATTGCTTATCCATTGTATCCTGTATTCACCATAGTATTCATTGTAACTGCATTTGTTACCATAGCGAAGATAAAGGAAACAAAAGATCGTGATATGAACGTGGCTAGTGATCCTGGCACATAATGCAGACTATTTGTGTCTGTATCAATAGAAATAAAATTTCAATTATAAACTTAAGGGATCAAGGGTCTTCGTCTTAGAACAAAGTGTAAAGTGCACAGATAGCAGAATTTGAAAGGTCCTGGGATCTTCGATATATTACAGCTTAAAGAAAGGCGATTAGCCGTTATTCTGTTAACTGCTCTTTTGTTTAGGATCATCGCCGTCCATTTGGAGTGGTGCATTTCCTATTTTTAAGGAATATGTAAATTTTTCACTGTTCAGTTCCATTTTCGTCACCTTTGTATTTTATGACATTGACATTGAAGCTAATATTAAAAGTATAATACTCTTTTTTGTTCGCGGATCTAGTAATGGATTATTTCTTTCATCGAGAGGCATGATAATTGAAGTTATAATGGGGATTATCCTGATAACGTCTTTATTCTCAAGTTCACAGATTAATGGTTCTTCATTGTTCATTCTGAAATTGATTTCTTTTCCGTTTACGGTTTTTTCCTTTTCCAAAGGATTCTCTACTTTTACTATGCGGTTTTTCACGTTCAAGAAATTGAAATTGTAATGATAAGCCTTTAAAATTAAAATAGTGTTTTACAAGTGAGCTAGCTTTCTGGACATCAACGATCATCTACCTAAAGTTTCTTAAGAATTGTTTAAAGGTTCTTTTGCTTATCTCCACATTATTAACCATAACGGGAATGAAGTGTTAAGTGAATTGAGATGAATCTTGAACTTCACTCCTCACGGCTTGTGAGAGAATAGAAATAAGAATGTACTCAACATGTCTCTATTGATTCTTGTTTCAGGGTAACATCTCAAGAGGCATTCTTGTTATTACAAATAACATATCGTCTGGTTAATTTCGCTACACTGCTCAGGTTTTATAGCACCTATGAGATAGTATAAAGAAAAAAACTAGCATTTCGGAAATACGATCAACATCCGCAAAGTTGAACGTATATTTATTGAAAAAAAGCTCCCTGAAAATTTTCAATTAGGTTGATAATTCTTATTGGCATAAACTTCCTTCAGGGCAGCCTTGTTAATCTTTCCACTACCCGTCTTCGGAAGTTCATTGACTACGAAGACACGTTTTGGCCATTTGTATGACGCCAGGGAAGTACTTTCTTCACAGAATTTTATTACATCATCAGGGGACAGTTCATCATTTTTTGGCACAACGATTGCAGTTACTGCTTCGATCCATCTCTCATGCGGAGTCCCTATAACCGCGACTTCTTTCACACCCGGATGCGATGCAATTAGGCTTTCAACTTCCTGTGGATATACGTTTTCTCCTCCAGAAATAATCATTTCATCGATTCTTCCAAGATAATACATTAAATTGCTATCGTCAATTCTTACTATGTCTTTCGTATTGAACCAACCATCTATGAAACGCTCCTGATCCAGTTCAGCCCTATTAAGGTAACCCGTGGTTATCGTATCCCCTTGCAGTAACAAGACACCTTCCTTGCTATCTATTAGTGTACTATTCTTACCAAGACTTTCCGGCTTCACCACTCTGTATTTCGCTACTTGTCTCATAATGTACCCCATTGATCCTAGTTTCCATGTTTGCCCTTCATCATAAGAGATAACAAGGCCTGTGGCCTCCGTAAGACCATATATTTCTCTTAGAGGGATCTTAAAGAATTTCTCAAAATACGAAATAACGGGACTAGGAGTAGGAGAGCCTCCAAAGAAAATGAATCTGTAGCTGAATTCATCCCTTCGTATATTTTCTCGAGACTTTATTGCATTAACAGTGTCCACTACCATTGTAGAGACTAGCCCAGACCATGTGGCTTTTCTATTTATGGATAGATCTAGCCAATCAGTTGCGTTCCACTTTGGCAGAAGAATTACTTTTCCTCCTGAAAACATTGCGGGAAAAGTTCCACATTGAAGACCTCCTACATGGAATAATGGTACATTGTTAAGAAGAATATCCGTTTCTTTCAATTTCCAGGCGTCCATTACCATATGGATAGATGCCGAGTTATTTCTATGGCTTTGTCTGACTCCCTTTGGTTTTCCGGTAGTTCCGCTGGTATACATAATCATAGCGTCATCATCATCTAGGGCCCAACTTTCGTCAGATGTTCCTCCTGATTGTTCATTTGCATATATGTGGCTGAAACTGTTGTCTTCATGTTCATTACCTTGGATGACAAGCTTTATTGACTGATTCTGCCCTAGCAAAGGAGCAAGTTTCTCTTTTTCTGGAGCTGAGAGAAAAAGTCCTTTCAGGTGAGCGTCCCTCATCACAAATTCGATATCGTCCGCAGAAAACCTGTTATTTATTGGAACTGCAACGGCACCAATCTTCCAAGCTGCATAGAACGATACGAGGTAATCTACAGACATTGGCAATAATATACCAATCCTGTCATTTCTAGAGAGCCCTATATTGGACAGGTAGAGCGACAGTTTCTCGGCCATTAAGCCGTACTCATTGTAAGTAATCTGTCTTCCAGATTCTTCTACAGCAATATTCTTAGCGTGTTCTAAGACCGATCTGTCTAGGTAGGATGCAAGACTAACCATTTTATCGAAAATAACATGAGATTAAAAAATATTAAGATTTCTATTAGTGAAGCACAAATTCACCAATATAAAGATAATAAATAATATTAAAAAATACCACACATAATTCTGTCCTAGAAAAATTTTTAAAATACGAACACATTGGCATTTTAATGGTTTTATGTTGAACATCTCGGAAGTTCTGGATCGATCTTCGGAAAAATGGCCAAACAAAGATTTTATAAATTTTAACAACAGAGTATTTACATTCGGAAGCTTCCGGGAAGAGGTGTTACGGTGGGTCTTCTATTTAAGGAAGTCTGGCATAAAAGCTGGCGACGTAATCTCTGTCTTTTCAAAGAACCGACCAGAGATGCCCGAGCTATGGATTGCTGCAAATCGCATAGGTGCGATATTTTCTCCCTATAATTTCAATCTGAAAATTGATGAGTTAAAGACACTCGTCAATAATTCTAAGCCCTCAGTAATGTTCACAGATTCGTCTCTAACGGCTGACTTAGGTACAAAGATAGTGAGATTTGATGAGGTGAACCTTTCAGATACTGACGAGTTCCTAATCGAGACAGCACCAGACGATGTTTCAACACTTCTTTATACTTCAGGAACCGAGTCTTCCCCTAAAGGAGTTATGAACACCCATCTGAACTGGTACAGTTCACTGATTAGTTCCATCCATGACCTTGACTGGCAGCATGAAGATGTCTACTTGCTAAGCATTCCATTGTATCATGTAGCTGGTCTGTACACATTCTTGGGATTTATGAATGTGGGTGCGACAATTGTGCTTGAGGCCATTCCGAATCCGACAGAAATAATTTCTCTTATAAATAGATATAATGTCACATATCTCATCTTTCCTCCCACTGTTTTTATCGGATTGTCACAAGTCGTAAAGATGCCGTTTAGCTCTGTGAAGAAATGTATAAGCTTTGGAGCTTTTATAAGCGAATCGCAATTCAATGACGTCTCCAAAATATTTCCGACCGTTCAATGGAGGAATTACTATGGGATGACTGAGACGACGCCGATGGGAACAACCCTTCAACCGAGTTTTTTTGAAGGTAGAAAGGAGTCCATAGGCAAGCCACACATCAACACATCATTGAAACTTGTGAAGGAGGATGGAAACGAAGCAAAGAGTGGAGAGGTAGGGGAAATATGGATGAGGGGACCTACTGTGGCAAAAGGTTATTTTAAAGATGAAAAGAGGACTAAAGCATACTTTGAAGGTGGGTGGTACAAGTCTGGTGATCTTGCAGTAATGGATAAGGATGGTTTCCTTTACTTTGTGGATAGGAAAAAGGATATCATACGCACAGGAGGGGAAAACGTTCCATCAGTGGAAGTGGAAAGGGAACTTCTCAGCTATAAATCCATAGCAGAGGCTGCCGTAGTTGGCATAAAACATCCCTACTGGATTGAGGCTGTTACCGCTTTTGTTACGGCCAAGAAGGATCAGAAAGTCAACGCAGAAGAAGTCATAGAGTATCTTAAACAGAGGATAGCAAATTATAAGGTGCCAAAGAAGATTATTGTTCTTGACTCTTTGCCCCACAGTGCTGGCGGAAAGATACTCAAAAAGGAGCTCAGGGAAGATTTCAGGGATCTCTACTTCAGTAATGAGATGAAAAAATGAAGGAAGGAGAAATTGTCACGGAAGGGAGGACAATAACAGAAACCGATCTAGTTATGTTCTCGTATTTCACGGGAGACTGGACTTACCTTCATACCGACAAAGAAAAAGCGAAGAAGAGCATATTTGGTGAACGCGTGGCCCATGGATACCTTACCCTGTCTGTTGCGCTTGGTCTTATGATTAGGTCAGGAGCAATAAACGCAGATTTGTTCATGGCTCTAAGGTCAATCGAAAGTGTTAGCTTTCTTAAGCCGGTAAAGATCGGAGATACCATAACAGTTTCATACCGGGCAGAAAGGGAAAACTCCGAGTCGAAAATGGATAGGGTACTTGTAAAACTTACTGCGAAAACATTCAACCAGAATAATGAATGTGTGATGGAGTTTATCACAAAGCATTTGGAAAGAAGGAAATAAAACGGAGGAAACAACTCATGAAATCGTACACAGAATTAAAAAATGAAAAGAGAAGGGTGGCAGTTATCGGAACAGGACAGACAAAATTTGAGGCGAGAGTTCCAAACAAGACATATTACGAACTTGCACTAGAAGCCGCCATGATGGCAACCAAGGACGCGGAAATTGCTCCGGGAAGTATCGATTCGGTAGTTTACGGAATATACAATGACCTGTTTGAGAGACAGATAATGCCGGACACATACATACATGACTATCTTGGAATGTACGGAAAACCAGGAATAAGAATAACAACTGGTGGGGCAACCGGAGGCTATGCATTCAGAGCGGGATATTCTGAGGTAGCTTCTGGTCTCTCAGATCTTACAATGGTAATAGGTGTCGAAAAGGCCCAGGACTGTTACGACTGGGCGCAAGGCAAGACAACGCCTGAAGTTATAAAGTCAATCGCATACAGTGCGGATATGACATGGGAATTTCCTCTGGGGACCTCTGCAGCCTCATCATATGCCATACTTGCGTCGGCACATATGAAAAAGTATGGCACAACCGAGGAGCAGGCTGCGTTGGTGAGCGTAAAAAACCACGGAAATGCCATGGATAACCCATTTGCCCAGAGTCCCATGAAGATCACCGTTGATGATGTAATGCAGTCTAGGATGATATCCTTCCCATTCAAAATGCTTGACTGTTCACTTTACACCGAGGGCGCATATGCACTGATTCTTGCTAACGAAGAAAAAGTCAAGGAGCTTGCAGTTAAAGAACCCGTATGGGTAATGGGAATTGGGTCATCCAATGACAAGTCTTTTACAGGATCTAGAACTGTGAACGACCGTATGGGTAAATACGGAGACATAGCTGATCTGAGGAATCACTATGAATCTGCGGCACAAGCTTACAAAATGGCTGGCATTCAGAATCCAAGAAAAGTTATTGACGTCGCGGAGCTTCACGATGCCTTCAGTATGACGGAGATTCAGGCCTACGAGGCCATGGGGTTCTGTGACAGGGGAAAGGGAGGCAAATTCATAGAGGATGGTGTACCAATGAAGGATGGTGATCTTCCGGTATCGCCGTCAGGTGGTCTTCTCGGAGCTGGTCACGCAGTTGGCGCAACCGGGGTAATGCAGATAGGTGAGATCGTAAACCAGCTAAGACAAAGGGCTGGGAAGAGGCAGGTCGAAATAAAAAAAGGCATAGGAGTAGCACATTCAATAGGCGGACCGGGTTCATCATATTGCTCTGTTTCTGTGTTAGGGGTGAAATAAAATGAAGACGTCGACCGAAAAGGCCAAAGAGACCATAAAGAAGGAACTCAAATCTGAGCCCCTGGAAAGTGTGATAGACAGCATCATCTCCGAGAAGGTCGATATCAACCCGTCTGTTCTGGAACGCGAGAAATATTTCGAGATACCTGATAAAATGGTTATGTTTTACAAGTACAGTTACGGTGAACAGTCGTTCTTTTTTTCAGAACTCATGAATCACGCACAGTTATATGGTTCAAAGTGCAAGAACTGCGGAATTGTACATTTTCCTCCTAGGTTCATATGTTCTGAATGTTATGGTGAAACAGAATGGGTGAAGGTTAGCAACGAGGGGACTGTCCTGTCCAGCACAACTTCATGGTATGCAACCTCCGAGTTTTTCAATAAAGTTCCGTACGCCGTTGGTTACATTAAGCCCCTAGATGCAGATACTGGAATACTACAGAGAATAGATCTTAAAGAAAATGAAACCGTTGATCCTGGCACTAAGGTTACTGCCAAGTTCAAGGAAAATAGAAGGGGGACTGTTTCCGATTTTTGGTATGAAATAATGGAGTAATTGAATGACGGCGATCGAGCTTCTTCGCATGATGGAAGAAACACTTCTCAGGGACAACAAAGAAATTTTTTTATTTTATGATAAAAGTTATAGGTCCCGTGAAATAGTAAAAATGTACCGTTCTGTTGCAAAGTACCTTTCCAGCCGTGGAATAGGCAAAGGCGACGTTGTCGCTATAGATCTCCTCAACAGGCCGGAGCTTCTTATAATCGTGATGGGTTCATGGATGGCAGGCGCTACAGTAACTCCTATTAATGTTCACCTCAAAGAGCAAGAAATATCTTACCAAATTAAAGATTCTGGTGCCAAAATAATTTTTGGAGAATTAGCATACGGAGAAAGGATCGAAAAAGCGATCGAAAAATCTGGGATCAGCGTAGAGAAAGTTATAATGGACTTTGATAAATTAGACCTATCTAACGGCATTTATCAGACGGTATTTAATGGCGAAAGTGACGATACTTCCCCATCCTTTAATCCAGAAGATCTTTTCATTATTTATACTTCCGGTACAACAGGAGAACCCAAAGGCGTTGTCCTTTCCTCTACGAATATTTTTACAGAGGCCATTCAATTACAGCTATCTGTAAGTATGCAAAAAAGTGATAGGATGATCGTAATACTGCCGCTTTTCCATGTTAATAACCTCATGTTCAGCATCGCTTCCATTTTGAAAGGAGGATCTTTGGTTATCCTTAGAAAGTTTGATCCCGATGAGTTTTTCGAGAACGTAGAGAAATATCAACCAACACTATTTTCCGGAGTTCCAACCATTTTTAAGATGCTTTCAGATTTAGCAAGTCCTGATCATAAAGTTAGCCTATCTTCATTGAAAATTGGAATCTGTGGCGCTGCCCCTATGCCAGTGAAATGGTTTGAGAATTTTGAGAAATTTTACGGGATTAAAATAATAGAAGGATACGGAATGACAGAGGGCACTGTTGCATCAACTATAAATCCGAGATTCGGTGAAAGAAAAGTGGGATCAATCGGAATACCTTTGCCTGGACAGGACGTGAGGGTTTTTTCTGATAACGATGAAAATTTACCTCCGGGAGAGATTGGAGAGATTGTAATCAGAGGACCGAATGTAATGAAAGGATATCTCAACAGAAAACTTGAAACCGAAGAGACTCTGCGGAATGGCTGGCTTCACAGCGGGGATCTTGGATATATGGATAAAGAGGGCTATTTCTTCATAGTAGACAGGAAAAAGGACATGATAATACGTGGCGGTGAAAATGTGTATCCAAAGGAAATCGAAAACTTAATCAATACACTCCCTGAGGTATCAGAAGTTGCCGTCGTTGGAAGGTCTGACGATAAATATGGTGAAGAGGTAGTGGCATTCATTGTTAAGAAAAATGAGAACCTTACAGAAAGTGAAGTTATCGAGTTCTGTAAGTCCAGAATTGCGTGGTACAAGTGTCCTAAGAGCGTTTTCTTTCTTAATGAGCTTCCAAAAAACTCGGTCGGAAAAATCCAGAAGAATGACCTTAGAAAGCTGTTAAATTATAGTTAATTACCTCACCGTTATACTTTCGGTTGGGAACTTCATTACCGATCTTTTTGCATATATCAGCCTCTCTAACAGCTCCATGAAACTCTTTTTTATTGTATCTTTCAGATCGCTTTCAGATTCCATTGACGCGATGGATACGACTCTCTTGATGCTCTTACATATAAATTCTATCGGATTAAGATCGGGTGAATATGGCGGAAGGAATATGAGTTTCATATTCAATGACCCTATACTCTCCTTCACGGCTTTTGAATGATGGGGCCTGAAGTCGTACAGTATGATCATAATCGACTTTTCAGGTTTCAATTCTCTAGTCATCTTCAAAAAGAAGATAATATTCTCTTCCCTGGAATGATCCTGGAAGTCTACAACGCTATTGCCATTGAAGGAATAGAAACCGAAAATGTTGGTCCTGTGCTTTGAGGTATCCTTCACAATCTCGGGCTTGCTGAAGGACCATGATCTAGCCGTGTTCGCCGTGGTCTGTGGCGCAGACTCATCAAAGAATCCTATGATCGTGTCACCCGAATTTATTGAACAGAGTTTTTTGGCTTACCTTCGGCATCGTCAGATTTTCAGTAATCAACCTGATACGGTTTCGCGTGTTTCATCCTGAAGCCCTTCAATATCCTTCGAACCTGACGCTCTGAATATTCAACACCGAATCTTGTCTTTATGAGAACAACAATGCCGTTCAGATACCACAGATTCTTCGCTTCCAGCGATTCCTTCATTTCTTTTTTCTGATCTCCCGTCAGTTTTGATGGCCTACCACCTGCAAATCTTGGAACAAGTCCTTCGTAACCGGATTTATTCCATCTCTCGAGCCATTGGTATCCAGCTCTTCTTACAACACCCATATCCTTCGACGCTTCAATAACACCCATTCCAGTGCAAAGGAGCTTTATGAATATGAGTCTTGGGATGACTCTTGCTCTGTTCTTCTCCTCCCATATTCGTTTTGTTATGTCGGCTTCGCTGACTGATCTATTCACAATAAGTGTCCTGCCCCTTCCCACAAGGTCAGAATGACATATATGGATAAATGGCCATGGCAATCACTATAGTAGCTATCGTTGTTTCAGACATTTTTGGGATTTTTTCTAAGATTTTATGGTTTCTACCTTTTTCATATTCCTCTTATAGGAATCGCCAACTTTTCCAGTGAAAAAGCCACCCTTTTCAGATCTCTGTGCTTGTATAAACCTATTGATATCTTTGTTTTCCCTAAGTATGCTTTCAATGAGTCTTGATTTACTTAATCCAGTCTTTACGCACATGCTTTCTGCTGCCCTATTAAGCTCTGGGCTAATAGATATGGAAATTTTTACAGTTCCATTATTCTTATCCATACTCAGGTATTACTATTGTATTATTTAGGCGTTTTGATCGTCAAGAAATTTATCATTGGTAAGAATTTTTTCCATTGGTACTAGCTGCCCCCATTCTCTATCTATATATTTTCCACCTTTTATCGTGTAACCTAGCTGCTCGTAAAAGTAGACCTTATCCTCGACAGCCTCCAATAATATCCTATAGGCATTAAATGACCTACCAATATTTTCCGCCAGAGCCATCACTTCGGTGCCAATCCCATGTCCCTGATAAGCTCTATCCACTGCAAGTAGTTCTACTACCAAACTATTCCCGTAGAATTCTATATCGTGCCTAGTACCTTCTGTGTTACCAGAGTGAACTGTGAGTTCAATTACGGCAATAGGTTTTCCTTTTACCTTTTTGAGACATACAAGTGTATCTTCTCCCAAGGAATCCTGATGAAATCTTCCAAGTGAATAATCATCCATAACTTGATTTCCTGAAATTATCTTGTAATGCGTATCACTTTTCTTGATCCAGTGATATCTCCTTGGGAGTCTAAATTTTGGCCGCATTAGAGATATGTAATGTCTGTTTGTATAATAATACTTTTAGATAAAGTGGAACCTTTTCCGTGCTGTAACCACGCATTGTGTATAGGTGATTTTTTAATGAACCTTTAAAACGATCGGTTGCAAGCAGATCTATGTCCAGTGAATATTTCCATGGATTAAATGAATGGACTGCCCATCCACCAACGAGAACCGTGTCACCTGGTCTGTAATTTTTGTTTGTTATGCTCCAATTGAAAATGTATCTAAGCTCTATAAATGAATCTCTTGCAAGAGTATTTGTTTTGTTTTCTTCATCTACCAATATTACTCACCAGATCTTTCGCTGCTGTTCGCCCTTCCATGCCTAATCCTGCAAGGTCAAGTATATTCTGGCACACGTCTACAACTTTTATACCATTAAACATGGTCGAAGATTTCATCACATCTCTGTCAGGCAAGTACACTTTCAGGTCGCACCCACTTGTCTGTTCTCCAGAATATGTCCTGAGAATATCAATATCGGACGAATCTCTGAGGTATATGTATGCGGTATCCTCTCTCATTATTGATGACCCGTATAAAATGGCTGACGAATGGGCCGTGAAAGCATAATTCACTCCAAGCTTATTGAGATTCAAGGCCACTTCGTTCATACACTGGGTTGCAGTGTTAAAATTTGTTCTTATAGTCTCAAGAAGCTGACCATTGAGGGTTCTTTCCCAGGAAACTACATTGAAAAGCTTATCTAAATCGCTGATTTGAAACCCATAACCTGAAGTTACTATCCCGGAATCTGCAAGTTTATGAACTATTGCATTTGTCCATCCGTACGAAACACGGATTTTCTTCGAAATTTCAAGGATGCTGTATGATTTATCTATCAATAAGGAACAGACAATTTTCCATGCCTTTTCAGAAGTGGTTCTTAAAGGAGTTGTTTTTGGGCGCTCTAAAGAAGTAATTGAACTATATGCAATCGTCTTTGGAAACAGATATTGGTACAACCTTGAGGGAATAAGCAAAGTCTCTACTTCAAGTTTGGCAGCAAGTTCCTGAGTACTATAATCAATTGATTTCCCAAGGCAAACTGATCTCACCCTTTTCCTGCCAAACAGATGCATCTTCATCAAGTGGGAAAGTGCGTAGATCCTGTATATTGCGTCCTCTCCTATTCTTGGCTCTATTTTAACCAGTATAATAGTGTCTTCCGACTCAATTGCTAAATCTATACGTATTTCTCTTTCTCCAACAGGTATTGGATAAGACCAGTTTATTTTTACTTCCGAGGATGTGTGGAGTTTTTCTAGTATAAACTGACTAATTAGCTCAATATTTTTATCCATTTGTTTATCTGTATTCAGTGATACTTTATGAATGTATCACTGATAGCTATCAGTGATAAAATTTCAAAAAAAAAGGAAACTGGACTGGTTATTACATGAAACCCTTCGTTTTATTAGATATTTTTGTACATATTCTAGTTTCTAGACAAAATGTCAAAACAAGGAGAATCGAATAAGAATGATGATCCCATGGGCGACAGAATTTATATAATGTCTCTGGGCCCTTATACTGAAATGCCACCCTCCGTATTCTTGAAACTTCCTCGCATTAACGTTTGAGAACATTTACGATAAGATCGCTAGTTGAAGGTGTTTTCAACACGGCATTTATTACTAGCTACACTTTAAGTGTTATAGCGAAAGCAATCGATTAGTCAAGTCACTCAATAGTGTTTTTATAGTGGAAGTCATTATGCTTTTGGAAATGATTAAAAGAGTTATCGCCAGCAATTTTAAGAGTTTTGAATCTCTTGATATAAACCTATCAAATCTGAATGTTGTAATTGGCCAGAATTCAGCCGGAAAGTCAAATTACGTTTCTATATTTCAGTTTATTAGAGACATAGCAACTATCGGATTAAATAATGCAATTTCTCTTCAAGGCGGAATAGAATACTTGATGAATTTCAAGAATTATGACAAAAGTAATTTAGAAATTGAAATTCAGTTTGATGATAATCGGGCTTTCTTATTAGGCCCTCCTCCTGTGATTCGATTTTCGGACTTCTCCTACAAGATTATCCTGTATCCTTCTAAAGAAAAAAAAGGAATAAAAGAATACGTTGAAGTTCTCTCAATGAAGGGTTACAAAAAAGGAGCTGCCCTTGCGCAGAAATCTGTATATAAACTTATTTTGGAAAATGGCAGAATTCGCTGGGAGGGCGACAAAGAGGCTAAGGAAAGGGTACTTTCTTTCCCCGAATCCCTTAATTTAAAATTTGGAACTCTATTAAGAATTCCACCTTTATCACTTTTATTGGGCTTTACTTTTGGTGCTCAGATGCAGGTTTATGATTTTGACCCAAAATTATCTAGGAAGGCTATACCAATTACAGGAAGGGCTGAGCTAGAACCAGATGGTAGCAATACCACACTCTTGATAAAGAATTTAAAGGATGATCCGAAGAAATGGAAAGAATTCATTCGTTATCTGAAGGTATGCTTACCATTCATCAAGGATGTGTCCGTTGAAAACCAAGCAGATAAATCCATACTGTTTAAAGCGTTGGAAACTTACGATCCAAATACGGAGATACCAGCTCCTTTAATTTCAGATGGCACCATCGAGATTGTTTCTACAATTTACGCTCTGTTTTTCGAGAAAAAGGATCTTATTGTTTTAGAGGAGCCTGAAAGGAATATCCACCCAAAGCTTATTTCAAGCGTAATGCACCTGATTGAGGAAGCTTCTCGCGCAAAACAAATTATAGTAACGACTCACAGCCCAGAGATAGTGCGACAGGTTGGTATCAAAAATCTCTACGTAATCGATAGAGATGAAAACGGTTACTCGAAATTGATGCATGCTTCTGATATCGGTACAGTCAAAGCATTTCTGAGGGATAAAATAGGTGTAGAAGAACTATTCATAGATGGGATTTTGACTTGAACAGAAGGGAAAAGTATTTTTTTGTAGAGGGATTTTATGATGGACGCTTCTTTAGGGCAATAATTGATAATATCTTTAAGAACTTGCCCGCCAAAATAATACAATATTTTATCAAAAGGGATGAAAAAGTTGATAGATATATTATAAGTTTAGATGCTCAGCATATTTCTTTTCTTTTCATTGCTGATGAAGATCCAGACCACTTCAGTTCTAAGGAATCAAGGATTAACGAACTAACAAGGAGATTCCCACGTCTACCCAGAGAAAAAATCGTACTTATAGTACCGGAAATAGAGGGGTGGTACATAGCTGGCTTGCCGTCTCAAAAGGCGAGATCGCTGGAAATAAGAAATCTTCCAGATCCAGATAATTGCTCCAAAGAAAAATTTGTGTCTATTCTTCCTAGAAATACTGACGGGATACCCATAAGAAGTGAGATGCTTGAAAATTACGACTTAGCTCTTGCCATGAGTAAATCTACTTCTTTCCAAGAATTTGTGAATAAAGCAAAACAGATTTGAAACTTCTATGCATCTCTGGCTTCAAAATTTATCCAACCTAATAGAGTGAAGAAACCAGTATGATTGCAAACTCATTTGGATTTTAACCACTTAAAATTGCATCTATCATGCTATCCACAGTAGTAGTAAAACTGTTCCATTGTTCTCGCGCTTTTGAAGAATCTCTAAAATGTAACGCAGATCTCACATCTGGATACGTATTCTTTTCTCTTAATTTTCCCCTGGTCTTCAATAGTTTTTCTTTAAGGCTGTCACATCTCAGTTCCGTGAAGATTTCTATAACGCTCTCATGCGAGAATTTTCTATTGAAAATAGAGAACATATCTGAGATATCTTGCAATCTACCTGCCTGCATCTTCAATGCCCATAATGCCTCCAAACGGACTAATGGAACTTCTGTGATAGTAGAGCCGTTAAATCCAATAATTTTACTCATGGTTGGTTGTTTGGATATCCAGGTTTCCGGTATATCAACCTGGGCTTCCCTGTCCCGGACTGCTCCAATCAATAAATCAACACTCAATTCGCCCTTTGAGTAATGTGTATACCTCCCATCATAATTCTGTGGGTTCGGAATTGCAACTTTATCGATTGAAAATCCTTGCTTTATAAACCATTCATTTATTTTCTTAGACAATCTGATGGGTATTAGAAGGTTCAGGTCTCTTGAATACCTTAGTGTACCGTAACCTAGTACAGCATAACCTCCTATGACTACACACCCTTCTTCCCAAGGAAACCCGTCAAGAAGGAGAAGTGATTTCTTTTCCTTAAGTATCGAATCAATCTTCAATTAATTCATCTGCCTCTGCAAATATTCCACGGTGATTTCTAATAATTTCTAACGTCCTTTCCTTCGGGAGAACCCTTTCACCATTATGAATCACAGATTCCAGATGCTCTTTTGAAATAAGTTCTACGATTGCGCCGATCCTTCTTTTTCCCACAATCGGCACTGAATGTGATCTGAGGTATCTCTTCCATTTATCAATGTCACTAATAAGAACTTCAATATAGTAAGTTCTGAAATATGGGTTTGGACCAACCAAATATGCCCCATTTGTCCATTTTTCCACCGCAGTCGACCATGCCCAAACATATGGAAGAGGTGAAGAGTTCACTATCTTCTCAACTCTTTTCCATTCGTAGCTTCTAGTATCAATCCTTTCAGATGGTGTAAAAAGACGATATTTTCCTCTTCCTGTGCGCTCAATCAATCCCCTGAATTTTAATTCGGAGAGCAATTTAGCACTCCGCTCTGTTCTTAATAAGAGAGCAATATCTTTAGTGCTGAATTCAGAATCCTTAAAGTACAAACTAAGCACGTCAAAGTATGTTAATCCCATGTTCCGATATATTCGGAATTAGTATTAAAGGATTTCTGCAGCAGTCCCTGGAAATTTCGATTGTAAATAACTACGATAGGATATGACTAAACGTGTTGCAAATCCCTCGCAAAATGGGGGGCAAGCAAGTAACGGGGAGTAAGAATATCTAATGTATGCGTGGTTATCTTGATTGTAAGCCTATGGTAGTCGTGAAATGTCGTCGGAGGAATTGTTTTGGCGCAATAACCAGTACCAAAGGGGTATGAATTGTATGTCTCCCTCCTCTGTGGATCCATAGAGATCCCAGGTAATTATGCTAAGTCTACTGGATCCAAGCTCTTTAGAACCTTTTCTTAGGGATTTAACCTCTCTGGATGGGAGATCTGCCGTGCTTGATGCATATGAAACATTCAGGAGTTCGATCACCTTGCCACCCCGGCTTATAACAAAATCCACCTCCATCCCTTCCGCCTTCCCGTACTCTTTCCAGTAATTTAAAGAAAATTCTGAAAAGTCCTTCGAGCGCCTATATAGTTCGACGAAAACAATATTCTCTATCAAACGTCCCCAATCTCTGGACCTGAGCACTGCATTAATCAGCCCAGTGTCCACAACATAAAGTTTCCTTGGATAACTTTTTCTAGATCTAAATGACCGGGAGAATATTTCTAAATGGAATAAGGCAAAAACTTCTTCGAAGTAACTCAAGAGTTTTAGTGGTGTCTCATGGGAAACAGAGTAATTTATACCCTTCAAAAAATTGTATGTCTTTGAACCACTGAAATATTTCGAGTATGACTCGAACGAATGTTCCAAAAAAACTCGCAAAATGGAAGGCTCAACCCTGAATCTTTCGCCAACATCTTTAAGGATTATGGTATCAACATAAGATTTTAACAGGTTAAGCTTGTAACTTTCATTCAAAGCCACTTCGGGAAATCCTCCAAATTCAGCGTACTCACGGAGCATCTCAAGTATTTTTCCTCGCTCCTCGCTATGGAGCATGGCCTCCAGGTCACCAATATTACCTAACTCTTTTATGCGAATAAATTCCTTGAATGATAAAGGAAGAACGACAAAATCGATGCTTCTTCCACGAAGTTCTGTGGAAAGCTCTCTTCCAAGAAGCTTTGAAGAAGAACCTGAAAGGAAAATGTGAAAGCGCTTTGACTCATAAATCCTGTTTACCCATGCGCTCCATCCATTTACAATCTGGATCTCATCTAAGAAGAGGTAGATATCCTTCTCTGGCTGTGGCTTGGCCAATTCGTAAAACGAGGTAAGAAGATCACTAAGATCGGAAGCATCCAGGCGCCTCAATTTTTCATGTTCAAAATTTACATAAAGAATATTGTTTTTTGGGATAATCTTCTTAAGCGTATCAATTGTGTTATACATGATAAAAGTTTTTCCAGCCCTTCGTGGCCCAGCGATAGAAATGATAAACGTTGTATCTTTAGGTATTGATAAATCTCTCTCAACTGCCTTAGGGAGTTCTGTCAGAATATAATCCGAAATAACTGCGTAAAAATCCCTTTTCCTATTCATATATCGTTATTTTAATCATTGATATGAAGTTACCTATCACAGGACAATTTCAATGCTAAATTATCCTGAGAGAGGATAACTTCCACCATCGATACTGACCTCCGTCCTTATAGCGCTAAGAATCTAATTATTAAGGAAATCGCTATTTTTCGGTATATTATATTCTATTTATTAATCTGGAGCAGATCATTTTCAAATAGTCAACAAGATAGCAATCTCAGGTTCTCTTGGCCTGGTACTTCAAGCGTATGCATCGTTAACATGTTTTCGTTTATTCTCTGAGTATGCTTCAACTATTTCTGATTCACATTTTTTGCAACTAAGTATGTGAAAATTCAGCAAGTAATCATATTTCACTTTTGTCAGGATTTCTTGAAAAACTCTTCTTAGCTCTCATTAAGACGTATTCTTAGCCGTCTTGTTTTTGTACCCGCGTATCCACTCATATATCTCAGAACACACATCACGCAATAAAAACAATGTTCTTGATTGACTATCCAGTTTCCACTTGGATTTTACAAAACAAGTCGATAAGCTAGAATCAAGTGCAGCTAGGAAATCATGCAAATGTTTAGGCACTAAATCGAAATTAGGCCTAATCATGATTAGATTTATTGATCGAAACTCCGAATTGGAGACATTGGGCAAGGAGTGGTCTTTACCTGGTGCAAAGTTACTTTTCCTATATGGAAGAAGATGAATAGGTAAAACAACTTTGCTTTCTGAATTTTTCAAGGATAAACATGGATTGTTCTATATTTCGGAAGATATCTATTACAAATTGCAGGTTGACGATTTTGGAAAAAATCTTGCGGATTTCCTGCAAGATAAATTTCTACAAAATACTACTCTTAACGAATGGGAGAGTCTTCTTCAGTACCTGCCAAGGACAATCGACCCCAGCAAAAATCTTTCTGCGAATGCAAATGGAAAGGCGAAATCGATCACACCAAGATACTGCCGAATCTGAAAAGAGAGGCAGAAAAATTCTTAAGAGGAAAAAATTTCAGTAGAGTCTCTTATCAAATAGTAGCAAAGAGCTTTCGACATAAAGTTCAGAATGATGATCTTATTCTCACTGATCTCTTTGATTTATAGAAGAGACCTTCCACCCTGTAAATAAATGAGGATTAAGATCAATTCAGTCATGATATTCGCTTACTATAATAGACGAATAATTGATATATTCGTATAATATGATGTACGTATGGAAGAAAAGCTCCTGGCCAGATTCAATGAATGGTGGGTATCTGGAAAGGTACGAAATGAACTGGCTAAAACGTTTGTCAGAAATGAATATAAACTCGCTGGTGAACTTCTCACCGACCGGCGTATTACCATAATATATGGATTGCGGAGGGTAGGCAAAACAACAATTATGTATCAGTTGATTTCTCGCCTACTTCAAAAGAACATAGATCCCAGATATATTTTCTATTTCTCGTTCGACGATTTATCAGGTGATTTCGATGACGTTCTGACTAGTTATTTTGAGAAGATATTGAATATCCCGGTCTTCAACGCACACAGCGTATACATTTTTCTTGACGAAATACAAAAAGTCAAAGACTGGGAGAATAAACTGAAAATATATTATGACCTCTATCCGGGCCTTAAATTCACCGTATCCGGATCAGCATCGCTCAACGCGTCCAAAAGATCATCCGAAACCCTTGCAGGTCGAATTTTTAAATTAAAAATCGATCCGATCTCATTTAGAGATTTCTTGCACTTAAAGGGCTACGAGGTTTCAATCGACAAACTCAAGCTGGCAGGTGAAACGTTGAAACCGCTATTTTTTGAATATCTGAAGAAAGGCGGGTTTCCTGAGTTGATTAACGAGAATAATCAATGGAAGATCTCTGAATATATAAGAAGCATTGTTCTAGATCGAGTTATCTACTTCGATATTCCGCAGGAATTTGGTATTAGAGATATTCAACTTCTTAAGAAGCTTGTTGAAATCTTTCTTCATAATCCTGGGATGATCATTAACATTGACAAACTTTCTTCAACGCTTGGAAGAAGCCGTACTACCATTGGAAATTTTATTTCCTTCCTCGAGTACTCGTTCATCATTCGGCTTGTCAGCAATTTCAGACCTGGAAATTTTTCAAGCTCAAGAAAATTAAAAAAGGTCTATCCATACAGCACAGCGTTTACCTATGCAGTCGAGCCATCCGAACATGACGAGTCATTTCCATATGTCTTGGAGAATGCTGCTCAGTTTTTCCTGTCAACTGACATGTACTTCAGAGATGGATCAACAGAGATTGATTTTGTGAAAACACTAAATGGCAACGTGATTGCTGTCGAGGTGAAAAATGGAAACATAGATTATAAGGCAATTGCAAATTCTTTAAGTAAGCTTAACTTAGATTCAGGTATTATTCTTAACATGGACAGTTTTGAAGCCAGGGAATATAACGGTATAAATCTCTTCTTGTACCCTATCTGGGCATTCGCACTCTATCCTGACGAGATTCTTAAGCAATTCTTGGAAAAATACTATACTCATGAAAAACATTGATAACAGTTTGCCTAAGCATCACAAATTCACGGGCATATATGTCCACTAATCTAATATATATAGACCAGAATAACAACAATTAATGTCAATATTAAACTATATCTTTGTCTGTTTAATGGATCAGTCTAATGTTTTCACTCGGTCTCCTATTGCTTTTTTCAGAGTATCTGTATATTTATTGAATGTTTCCTCGTCTAAATGGGCTAGCTTTTCATAATTATTGTGCATCAGTTTGTATTTGAGGTTATCTGAATTCGTGGAAATGTCTAATGAGGGTAACTCAAGAAATTTACCCTGAGAAAGTGTTATGCTCTTTATATCGACATAGTTAATTTGTTGGAAATCAGGTGGGTTCTTTGTGATTTCGCCTTCTATATTTTTCTCGATTTGAAGACCATCGGATATTGCCTGGTCAATGATCTCTTTATGTATAATCTTTGAATCTTTGTATGTGCCATAAGATTCGACAGCTGTGTTAGGAACTAGGGTTAACGGATCAGAGAGAAGGTAATCTCTTGTTTCCTTCCTGATATATTTTTTGTTCATCACATCAAATATCAATATAGAATCTTCGGTGAATATTAGGTGATGTATGTTAGTCGTATGTCCCCGTTTCCAAGCGTTATCTATTGAACCTAGTATTGTTACCATAATTTAAGATGATATGACTATATAAGAAGATTTTCCAAAATTGTGAAGATTTCCCTAGGATTTCGGCTTTGAAAATGAATTGACAATAACTCTTTTCGAATAAGACTTTATTTCAGAAAAACATGCCATTTCAACATGGCGCAAAATGAAATTATTAAAGCTATAGGAGATAAAAACAGGATCATGATAATTCAATTATTAGAGAAAAATGAAAGTATGACCTACACAGAGATACTGAATGAGATGAATATTTCTACTGGTCTTCTGAATTACCACCTTAAAGTCCTTTTTCCAATGCTAAATAAAAACGGTAACAGGTACTCCCTAAATGAATATGGAAAGGCAGCTTCTCAACTCATCCCGTTAATGTCTGTTTCTCGTAAAATAGGGAACATTGGACCACTTGGAAATGTGTCGATAGATACATTTGTCGGCCTTTTTTGGTTGATGTTGGCGATTTCTGCTGGAGGCGTTATTTTACTGCTTGCTCAGCCTGGAAGATTTTCGATGGTCTTTCTTTTAATAACAAGCGCCATCACTGCGTTCTTTATGTTTAAAATTGACAAGGCTAACGTTAATAGATCTATATTCGCTGGTTCTTTAGCAATGACTGCGCTAGTAGATAGTGCAGCTTTTGGGATGTATATTAATTATGGTCCTTCAGGGATAAGTTTGAATCCATATCTCCTCGTTTCTTTTCTTGTACCTGCGTTGATATTCACACTCTTTGTTTTGCCGTTTACCATTAAGAGCAAAAGGATGCTTCTTGTTGGCCTTCCTATTTTTCTTATAATATCTCTATTCGTACCAATGGCATTGATTTTTCAGAGGATATTTTATCCTTCATCAATGGGAACGTGCGGAACAGCATACACCCCGTTTCCCATTATTTTTTATCTCGCCATAATAATCATAGCGATGTTTCTACTCAAAGGGGAATACGACCTCAGTAGCAAGAGAAATGATACATGATAATGTTTTTGTGAGCATACTTGTTCATGCAAGCTGGAATCAATAGTTTCAATATCAGCATGCCTCCTGAGTTTATTAAATTGCAAAATGTAGTGGAACCGTGATATAATTTTCTTAATATTTAGCAAAGATGCGGGATGTAGTTATGTATCTCTGTTCCTTTTGTCAGAAGACTGCTATTTTATTCTTTGTGAAACTCTCAGAGTATCCTTGAGATCGTAGGTAAGAATATATTATTATAATACTAAGTATTATGAGTATAATTATCATGTTCCTGGACCGAGAAGATGAAATAAGCACAATTGACAAAATATACCAATCAGAAGGCGCCTCATTAGTTGTCTTATATGGCCGTAGAAGGATAGGAAAGACAGAGTTGTGTTATCATCTGATTAGGAAGTACTCAGGACTTTATTTCTTGTTCGATAGTTTTAATTTGAATCGTCTTCTGAACAATTTTTCCGAAACAATGTACCATGCAGGGGCACTTCCAGTTAAACCTTCAATAAAGAGCTTTAGGGAGTTCTTTGTTTTGTTGTCTCAGATTTCACAATCTAGGAAAATTTTAGTTGTACTAGATGAATTTCAAAGAGGTATCGATCTTGATAAAGACTTGAACATTGAGCTCCAGGCATTATGGGATCAGACTCTAAGCAAAAGTCAGATCAAGCTTATTTTAACCGGTTCTGCTGTTGGCGTAATAGAATCTGATCTCCTTTCCCACTCCTCTCCACTTTACGGGAGGAGAACCGCACAACTGAAAATGAAGTCTCTGAGTTTCAAGGGCGCTATTCCTTTTTTTAAGGACATTGGTCCACAGGATATGGTGAGGGCATTTTCTGTTTATGGAGGAACACCTATGTATCTCCTGAACTATGATCCAAAACTGACGCTAAAGAGAAACTTAAAGACCTCCATGCTGAACAAAATGAGCTTGCTTTTTCAGGAGCCATCCTTCATCCTTTCCGAAAATACTAGAGAGCCCATGCGTTACATGGATATTCTTGAAAATATGGCTTCTGGAGCTTCTACATTGTCCGAAATTGCTAACAAGGCAGGGATAAACCAGACTGAGATACCCAAATATATGCACTACCTTACGGAAGGCCTAGATATAGTCGAAAGACGTTACCCCATATTTGAATTCGGCAAACGGGGTCGAACTAGATACAGAATTGCGGACAATTTTTTCAGGTTCTGGTTTAAGTTTATCAGAGATAAAGTACCTATGATAGAGTTTGGGCTTTCGGATGCGGTTTCTGACGTAATTATGAAAGGATTAGATGAATATGTTTCCAAAATATTCGAAGACATTTGTATTGAACATATAGCAACCATGGTTAGAACAAAAAAAATTTTTGCCACAGATATAGGGAGATGGTGGTTCAGAGAAACTGAGATAGACGCTGTAGCGGTTGATTCTCGTTCGTCCACCGTGTATTTTTCCGAATCTAAATGGACTAACAGGAAAGTTGGACGCGATACACTAAATGAGCTCATTAAGAAATCTGAACTTTTTCCTTGGTACAAAGAGAGAAGAAACAACAAATACATAATTTACTCCCGATCTGGTTTCTCTTTTAGTGACGAAGATGTTCTGCTCATAGATCTTATAAAAATGATGAATGACTTTATTAGCGACAAAACTCAGTCTTATTAAAACCACTCAAAAAAGAGTCCCAAGCCGATACTTGTGTACTCTCCATTAATTTCTCTAAAGTTAATGAAACATCTCTCTCTTCTTGCAAATTTGCTATGTTTTAAGAATGATTATCCCAGCTAGAGACTGTATTTTTGAAGAGGCTGTAAATTTCGCTGTTGTATCCTATACTACATTCCTAAGTATATTAAAATGCTCAAACTATAAATATACCCATTGGATGAATCGAGTAATGACAATAATAAGTAGTAAACGAAAAATTGCAGTAGCAATTGCGTTGATTATGGTTTTGTCTGGATTTGTCGTTTTCGGTGGGCATTCGTCTGTCGCGCACTCATCGACTGTGACAAATGCAGCAACTGCGAGCAACCAGAGTACGCTGTATCTCTCCCCGGGACCAACTGCCGCGTTCGTGGATAATTTTAACCCGTTCAACGTATGGACAACTCCTGCTGGGATTATGGGATTCATTTTTGAGCCGTTGTTCCAGATAAATACATACAATGGAACTGTACTGCCCTGGTTGGGAACGTCGTATAAGTTTAGCCCTAATGGCATGTACCTTAACATCACATTGCGTCATAATGTAACTTATAGCAATGGTGCTCCCTTCAACTCACAAGATGTTGTTTATACCTTTAATCTTGAAAAGAAAGCTCTTGGTTCATGGCCAGTTATAAGCAACATTACCGCCGTAGGTCCATACCAGGTCTCGTTCAAATTCACTTCACCACAGACCCAGTATCTCTTCTATATCGGATCACAGGTTATTTTCCCGGTAAACGAGACATGGGAAAATGCAACATCTAACGGCGTTCCTGATCCCCAAAGTCAGATAGTTACAGATCCGATAGGAACTGGACCATATATACTGCAGAGCTTCAGTCCTCAAAAGATAGTGCTTACGAAAAATCCTCATTACTGGCAACCAAATGAACCAAAAATTACAAACGTAGTCTATGTTGATTATACCAGCAACAGTGCACTTGCACTCGCTTTGGCGGAGGGTAAGGTCGAATGGGCCTCTGTCTTTGAACCAAACGTGACTCAATTATTTACAGCCAATAATCCCGCGCATAACAAATACTGGTATCCTCCGGGGCAACAGACTACCATAGTCCTGAATAACCTCATCTACCCGCTTAACCAGACATTCTTCAGAGAAGCACTGAGTGTGGCTATCAATAGAACAGCTATAGACAACATCGGAGAATATGGATACGAGACACCCGCAAATGGCGCGAATATACTGCAGCAGCAGATGTCGTATCTTAACACGTCTAACACGAATTTGGCCAACAAATTTGCAGAATACAACGTTACTCTCGCACTAAGCATACTATCAGACCACGGATATAAACTCAATTCAAAGGGTCAGCTCACTGCCCCTAACGGAACTGTAGTTCCTGATTTGAACTTGATGTCTGTGGCGGGTTACACTGACTGGGATACGGACATAACCATCATTGCAAAAGATCTCAAGGCGATCGGACTCACCATTACAACGACAACACCCACTTCAAGCGTTATAGCAAGCGACATATCTGACGGAAATTACCAAATGGCACTTGATACAGTTACAGGAGTTGGACCTACGCCATATTATGATTATGGCGGCTTCATTGGCAACATTGTCCCCATTGGAAATACTTCATATATCAATGAGGAGAGGTGGAATTATTCCTCAACTAATTTTATGACTTACTACAACAACTACACGCTTACAGGAAATCTGACCTACCAAAAGAGCGATATAAACCACATGGTAACAATCGTTACGGAACAGATGCCTATGATTCCTCTGGTCTACTCTGCTCAGTGGTATGAATACGTGAATACTTCAATAGGTGGATGGCCGAATGCCTCGAATCCGTTCTGGATACCTGTTCCATGGTACCCAGGGCCGTCTGAAGTTGTGATGCTTCACCTGTATCCACTGAACACCTCTGCTACACCTAATAAAGGAATTAGTCCGTTAACCTATGACTATATTGCTGTCGGCGTTGTGGTCGCAGTTGTAGCAATAGGCTCTGTTCTCTACCTAAACAACAAAAAGCAAAAGAGAAAGAATGATTAAATATCATTCTTTAATTTGGTGGTTAGAACGTCGCTTCCTGTAAAATATATACTAAAAAAACTTACTGTTTTTTTAATAGTTTTTTTTGGGGCCTTGATCCTTAATTTTGTTTTGCCTAGGCTTATTCCGGGTGACCCTGCTTACACAGTTTATGAAGATGTCCTGAGAGAAGGAGGCGGCTCCATAAATTTGACATATCTCCATCAACTAGAAGTTGAATACGGGATATCAAATAAACCGATATACGTTCAGTTCTTCACCTATGTAATCGATCTTTTTCACGGTAATCTTGGGGTTTCGATCGCTTATTACCCAGTTCCAGTTGCAACAATTCTTGCCGAGGCTCTCCCCTGGACACTTTTCCTTGTGATCTCGTCCATAACACTATCCTTTTTCATAGGAAACAGACTGGGACGATATGCGGGAATGAATCGTAACACCTCGAAGGACCTGGCCGTTGACCTTTTCGCCATGTTCATGGCTGCGTTCCCGGCATTTGTTCTCGCCTTCATCATGCTTGACATATTCTCAGTCTACGGCAAGCTTTTTCCTATTGGAGGAGCATATTCTTCAAGCGTAAACATGGGATTCAATGCCCCTTTTATCATAAGCGTGCTCTACCACGCTGTACTTCCGGTAGCTACGATAATGCTTACATCCCTCGGGGGGTGGGTTCTTGGTATGCGGAATAACATAATTCCGAACGTCAACAGCGATTACATAAATTTTTCCGAGAATCTTGGCATGAAGGATTATCAGTTAAAGAGAATAGCATACAGAAATGCAATACTGCCGAACCTGACAGGATTTTCCATGTCTATCGGTTTATCAGTAAGCGGGGTCATAATAGAGGAATCCATATTTTCATATCCTGGTGTTGGCTTGTACATGATCACTGCCATAGATAATCTTGATTACCCGCTTTTGCAGGGGATATTCCTTATGGTCATAATAGCTGTGCTGGTGGGTAACCTCGTGGTTGATATACTCTATGGCTTTCTCGATCCGAGGATAAAGCAGGAAGGTGAATGACTTGGATGGTCTCAAAGACGGATCAGACTTGCCAAACAAAATCTCGAATAACAGCATAATCTCTCTTTTAAGGAAACTCTACAGTCCGCTTTCGGTCCTTCTCCAGAATAACAAGGCGAAGGCAGGCTTCTTTCTTCTTGTTTCAATCCTTGTTTTCGCTGTTGTTGGTATTTTTTATACCCCGTTCAGCCCAAATGCTTACCTCTTCCCTAAATCTCTGCCGCCCAGCGGCGTTAACTTGCTCGGTACTACGGTATATGGACAGGATGTTTTTTCCCAGCTTCTAGCGGGCGCTGCTCCAACTCTGATGATAGGCTTTTCCGTTGGAATTTTCGGAACGATGATTTCCATTTTTGTTGGTGTTCTTTCTGGATTTGCCTCGAAGAGGGTCAATGAGATAATCAATGGAGTTGTCAATATATTCCTCGTCGTCCCGGGAGTTCTGTTAATAATGCTTTTCGGTTCGTACTTTCTTGGAATGCGGCAGAATCTTGGCTACGTTCCTACCATAATTATCCTTGTTATTACGGGATGGGCTTTTGGTGCTAGAACTTTCCGTTCTGTCACCTTGTCGGTGGGAAAGAGAGATTTCATTCTATCCTCCATACTTATTGGCGAGAATAGACTAAATATCATTTTCAGGCAGATAATAAAATCAATAATGCCTGTTATCGTCTCCAATTTCTTCTTCACTGCCATGTACGGAACCATGGGACTCACATTTGTGGAATATTTAGGCGTTGGTAACCTTCAGCAGGTGAACTGGGGGACAATGCTTTACTGGGCCATAAACAATGAGGCTTATCTCGTCGGCGAATGGTGGTGGATTCTTCCCCCAGCGATCATGATCTCTGTATTGATGTTTGCGTTCATTCTGCTGAACTTTGGAATGGATCAGATTGCAAATCCATCGCTCAGGGTCTACGGAAAGAAAAAAGTAAGGAAGGTTGAATCGTGAGTATTTTGTATACGCAAAACTTATCAAAAACTTTTGACGTAAGAAAGAGTCTTACCAAACAGGAAAAAATCAGAGCTTTGATCGATGTAAACATTGAACTAAGAGAAAAGGAGATACTTGGCATAGTGGGTGCCAGTGGAAGTGGGAAAAGCACTCTGGCAAGGACGCTGGTATTTTTATACCGCCCTACATCCGGCAAGATTTTCTATAAGGGTGATGATATAACGCCTTACAAGGGTAAGAAATTAAAAGAGTATAGGGGAAACGTTCAGATGGTTTTTCAGGATCCTTACGCTTCTCTTGATCCAAATCACTCTGTTGAATGGCACATAAAGAGGCCTCTTCTTATATCCGGCTATAAGGGAAATGTCAG
Organism: Thermoplasmatales archaeon; assembly: GCA_026127925.1. Classification (NCBI taxonomy): domain Archaea; kingdom Methanobacteriati; phylum Thermoplasmatota; class Thermoplasmata; order Thermoplasmatales; species Thermoplasmatales archaeon. The sequence goes on along the minus strand of JAJSLM010000003.1, from coordinate 179,832 downwards.
CGAAAGAGTTTCAGAACTGCTCACTGATGTAAGACTGAATCCTCCGGAGCAATATAAACAAAAATATCCACACCAGCTCTCCGGTGGCCAGAGACAGAGAGTTTACATGGCTCGTGCACTTGCCCTGGAACCTGAGATCCTGATTGCTGATGAGCCCGTTTCCATGCTCGACGTCTCTCTAAGGGTAGAGATACTTGATCTTCTCGTTTACATAAGAAATACTATGGGAATAAGCATAGTTTACATCACGCACGATCTTAACACTGTCAGCATGATAACGGATCGATTGTATGTTTTGAATAAGGGAAAGGTCGTTGAATCTGGATATACGCAGGATGTTGTAAAGAGACCTCAGGATGACTACACAAGGCGTTTGATGGAAGCCGCACCCGATCCTTTCAAGAAGATAGAGGTGAGCAATTATGGGAACCATCCTTGATGTAAGGAACCTCTCCGTCGGATATCATGGGGAGGGAGGGATCTCGACCATAATCTCCGATCTAAGTCTTTCTGTAGATCAAGGTGTTATTTTTGGAATCGCAGGAGAATCGGGTTCTGGGAAAAGTACACTTGCTCAATCGGTGTATAATTCGCTAAAGTACCCCGGTGAAGTCCTTAACGGAGAGGTGATGTACGATAATAAAGACCTTCTGAAGATGCCTAAAAATGAGCTCAGAAAAATAAGAGGAGTTGAAATCAGTTTTATCCCGCAGGCAGCGATGAACGCCTTAAATCCCGTTAAGCGTATTGGTGATCAGTTTGAAGATGTATTCGTGGCCCACGGTGTTGATCCTTCTGAAGGCTCATCAAAAGTCTCAGAGGTTCTTACTCTCGTCCGACTCAACAAGAATATTTTGATCAATTATCCTCATGAGCTGAGCGGAGGTATGAAGCAGAGGGTTGTTATTGCAATGGCCCTAGTTATGTCCCCAAAGCTTGTAATCCTGGATGAACCAACCACCGGCCTCGACGTCCTGGTAGAACATGATATCCTGGTTGATCTTAAGAACATTCAAAGAAAAAAGCAGCTGACAATGGTACTTATCACGCATGATCTCTCAATTCTGTATGAAATTTCTGATCAAATAGCCATGATGTACGCAGGTGAGATCACTGAACATGGGGATCGAGAACTCATGCTTAATGAGCCGGCCCACCCTTACAATTACCTGCTTCTGAAGAGCATTCCTAGGATCGGAGTGAAAAGGTATGATGGAATTAAACTGAAAGGCATGCCTACAAATTTTGACCCGTCATATCCGGGCTGCCAATTCAGTAGCCGATGCCCGTACATGACAGGTGAATGTGAAGTCTCCCATCCTGATCTCGTCAAGTTAGAGGGTAAGAATCACTATTACAGGTGTTTGAGATACCCGGAGTGGAAAGCATAAAATCTCCAGAGAATCTGGAAAGTTTGTTGACACAAAATTTAACACGTACCCTTTCCACGAAGTTCTGGAGTGCTTCTTTTTTAAACTGAAATTTTTTCGTGCTTGAGGAAAAGGAAAGTTTTATAAAATGAGACAGCTATGAAGCCATCCATCAGATCTTTTCTTCTGCCATCCATCTCTGTTCTTCCGGAACTCCTTCGTTTTCTATTATGCTTTTCAGGACAAATGCGCTGGGTCTAAGCCGGCGCTGTTTTGTTACGGGATCGAAACCGTATATTCCAAAGTGCATTTGAAAGCCGTTTGCCCATTCGTAGTTGTCAGTTAAAGCCCAGTGAAAATATCCATTGACCCTAATCCCCTTGCTTATGGCTTTCTCTATCCTGTCTATGTGAGAAACTATATACCTTGGTCTCAGGGTATCATTGTAGTCTGCAATGCCATTTTCCGTTATGAACATGGGCATATGGTACTTCTTGTGGTATTCCATCAGGAGGTTGTAAATTCCGTCAGGGTAGACTTCCCAGCCCGCTTCACTAACTGAACGCCCGTCAAGCGACTTGTTTCTGTTGCCCGTTGCATAGCCGTATCCCTGCATGACCTTCCATGGATTACCGTCACTCTGCACGACATCCCTGCTGTAATAGTTTACTCCTATCCAGTCAAGCTTGTTTTTCATGTCCGTTCTGAAATCATCAGTAGGTTCTTCGGATGAATCTGCTATATTTTGGTTGTAGTCCTTCATGTCACCATTGATTATAGAATCAAAGAACGAGTACCTCTGAACATATGTCATTGTGTCTTTGGCTCCAGCATCTTCAGCGGTGTGAGGCTGTACGTCGCCATTTGCATATATTATGCCTACAGGTTTTTTTGAGATTTTCCTTATTGCATCATAAGCACGTGCATGTGCTTCAGCGAATTTTTTCTTTCTCACGCTTAGCGCCTTCAGACCTGTGTCATGGCTGCAACCGAGAAAAACCATATTTGGCTCATTCATGGTGCACCAGCTGTCTGCCAGCTCATCAAATTTCCAAGCTATATAAGATGCAAATTTGGAAAACTCGATCGCCTGCCTTTGCTCAAAGCCTCCACCCATTGGGCGCCCATATATTCCGTCACCATTACCGTCGGGATTGTTTATCCACAACGGGACAGTCCAGTGATAGAGATTTATGATCAGGTAGTCCATTTTGGACTTGAAATCGGAGAAAATTTCTGTGTAGTGTTCCAGGGCAGAATGATTTGCAAGCTTGTCGAGTTTCTCTAAATCTTTCTCGGAAATGTCGACGGCAATCAGGTCACTGCCATCTTCCTCTATGTCTACGTTAACGGATTCAGTGGATTTCGGGAATATCCTGGACCACTCCACACCCAGCCTGGCTGAGTTCATACCCATCCTCTTGGCGTTGTCATGATCCGTCCGGAACAGATCCCAGTAAGCGGGGCCATTTTCAGGGAAATCACCGGAAACTAATCTTTTTTCAATATTTCTTCTGTCGTGAACCCACTGGTACCAATCTGAATTAGTATCTGGGTCAGAGAGTCCCATCTCAAACTGAAATCCGGCTTCGGAGAAACCAACTTTAAAGCCTTTCGGTAACATTGTTAATAATTTTCCGTTCCTATTTGAATATTGTCGCTAATACAATACTCATTTCTGTAGTATTTCTGGCTTAAGCATAACGAATAGCATTCTGAAACGTTCCAGTGTTGACGTTTTCCCACCAACAGAGTATTCCTGACCTTTGATTCTCATAAAGAACGAATTTCTCACCAGCGGAATTTTCTCAACCTTGAATATCTCTCCGTCAAGTTCTCTGTAATCATCCAAGTAGTAACCTTTCAGATGCGCATTTATCTTGAAGCCGTGTGCAAGGTAGTATTCAATTATGTCGCAAGCAAGCCAGATTGTCCGAAGTCTTATGGATTCATTGCTCACATTGTCCACATAAATATTAGCATTTTGCCACACTGTATGGTTAAAGTAGTAAGATATTACGTGTATAAAATTATCCTCTTCGAAGTAAAGAGCAACCTCGGTCTCCTTCCTTTTTGTATCGATCTTCATTATGCATTGCTTTCTGTCCGATATCACCAGCTCAATCGGTTTCGCCTTCATAGTCCTAACAAAACAGTTCCCCTGGAACTTTTCTCTGAGTTTCTGGTCTCCTTCAAGAAATACCAGTACGAGCAGCGTAACGCCTTTCTTCTGCAGGTTGAGGAGAGAAGGGTAAATAGTTTTAAACCTTTCATAGTTGACGGATATTATGAGTTCATCCTGGGTTTGGTCTATCATCGAAAGGATCCTGTCAGTAACATGTTCCTCTCCTTCGATAAGAGAGATGAAAGAAAGATAGTTGTCGGAATAAATCTTCATGTTCTGGACATATCTTTCCAGGTTGAAGCTGTAGGATTCCAGCCATTTACGTTCCTTCTCCAAGATGTACGAGACAGGAATTGCTTTGTATAATTTCTTCTTACCAATGCTACCTTGTATAAACCCCTTTTTCTCCAGAGAACCAAAAAGATCATATACCCTTGGCTGCGGTATATTGGTCTCTTTTACGACTTCGGTAGATGTCATCTGTCCCTTTAACAGAAGAGTCTTGTAGATCTTTATTTCGTAGTTGCTCAGGCCGAGCTTCGAAAGACCATCAAAAATGTCTTCCTGCATACTTACTACATGTATAATGATCTAATAAGAGTATTTAACTGAGGAATATAGCCATTGATACTCAAGTTATAATCCAAATGAAAGGCACAGATCTAAGAACTTCCATGAGAAATGATAGATTTACGATAAAAAACCTGTCTTTAGTGGAAGCGTGAGAATTATGTTTACATGTTCGAGGATCACGTTCCACGATCGGAGACGGAGGATTTTCCTCTCAGGATTGTGGAAAACAAGAGAAGCAGGAGACAGCACGTTGAAAATGATATTGATTTTGTAAAGCTATATCTTCTTTCGGATTTGACCAAGAACCCTTAGAGAATATAAAAACTATACAAGTAATGTAAATATTTGGAATACGCTTTCAATATGTACAAGAATGATCTTAAGACCGACTGGTGATCCTTGAGAAATGACCACATGATGAGAGCCCACATTTTCTTAAACCTTCTTTCGCTGTATCTTCACTTTCATATCCTGGACATGATAGATGGGAAAAGCAGTGTTTGGATGTTCCGCTCATCTTATCAAGGACCAGGATTTAAAGGATGGAGCGATCAGAAATGGTCAGCGAAATTTCAAAGAAAGTCAATGAACTTGTATCGAAACTTAATATGAATTTAGTTATATTACACAAAACTTCGTCAATTAAGGTTTAAACTTATGCGTGTCAGGGAATTATACAGCGTAGTGCTATTCAAATAACTAATCAGATATGCTTATTTGACCTGTTTGGCCATTATAGTGCATATGCCAATTACTCATAGTCTCTCTTCCGATAAGACAATGAAACGGCTGATTGGCTAAATCCACTTCTGTCGCTCTCAAAATATCATAATTTTTTAGATTGGATCCTGGAAAACTCAGAGATACAAAATAAACAGGGGATATTTTTGCCCCATTAGCTGTCAAATTATTCGTTATTCCCTTTTTCTTTAGACCCAAGGTAGAGGCGATCGTCTTATCAATAGCAAGACCTGATGCCCCAGTATCCACAAGGGCCTTGCAAAGAAATGGTTGAGGAGTTTGCACTCCCTGAGTCTGGAGTGTGGAAGCAGTGGGCATGTCCGGAGATATTGCAACATTCAAAATTATGCCGCTTTGTGCTAAAACTGATGCTCCAAGTGAAGGATTCCATTGAAAGTGTATCTTTTTAGGATCATTGGGATCAGAGGCTGTTTTAAAGCCCATCGGAGAGAGTGTAAGTAACCCCATTCTAAGCCACCGACGCAAGGAAATTCAATGGTTGTTGCTCTACCATTTGAATTATCAAAACATCCTCTACCCCAAATAGTTCAAGGGCCTTTTTATGTGCATCCTGAAAATTAGAAAATGATCCATGTACTTTTTTATTCTTAATTAGGATAAACATATTTTGGTATTCTCGCATAAATTTCTGCTTATTTTCCTTATAGAATTCAAGGTCTTCTTCAAATGTCATAATTACGTATCTCATTTCTGCGTAAATACTTTTGTTACAGTATGCATTATCATAATTTAGTTTATTTTACTCTGGAATGCCTTCTTGAATGGAAACCATGAAATATCATTAAAGTACACCACCAAATGCAACTGTAAGAGGCACCATATACTGAGTTCAAGAAGATACAGACATTCCTTGATAATTTCTCACAATTGTGCACCCCTGTTCCAATAATAAATAACGCGCCTGAGATAGACCTTGAACATAGGGGTAAGTAGACTTCATAAGTTATATAAATTCCGTATTCTGCAGTATAGTTCACTGTCTGGTGAATTCAGATCCTTTAACCGTTTCTGGATGGTTTTCACTACAGCAATCAAATTAGAGCATGCGGGCTATGCGTTTGTTCCCCAAGTTGAGTGCGATAATGAGTAAGAAACGAAGCTTATGTATTGCCCAGTAACAGGAAACTAATATATGTAAGGAATTCGTTACATTATGGTAATGATATGCTTCTTAAAATGAGTAAAGTCACATCAAAAGGCCAAATAACAATACCTATAGAGGTAAGAAAAGCACTGGGGCTGGAGGTGGGAGATACAATCTTATTCGGGAAGATAGATGGCAACATTGTCATAAAAAAGAACAAGAAAGATACATTGGTATCGGTCCTCAAGGAAGCTGGTGCCCTCGGCGAGGAGACTAGGAAGGCACTCGATAAAATCAGGGATAAGTGGCGTTAAGGTATGTATTGACATAAACGTGTTTCTGAATGTGTTGAATAGGGAACTTAATTTTTACAATGATTCGAAAGAAGTGTTGAATGCAATTGACCAGGGTCGAGTAGATGCAGTTATACCAACTTTAGTGATAGAAGAGGTCCTTACTGATATTTATGCGGATAACAAATCCAAGGCAGCACAACAATTCCTATCGACCATTCTCTCGAATAATAATATCAGAGTGGTTCAGCTGTCCGTTGAAATAGCGAATTCTTCGACACTTATAAGGGCGAGGACAGGAATGAGACTCTCTGACTGCATAATTATGTCCACAGCTTTGCTTGAAAAGGTTGATTATGTCGTAACAAATGATAGAAATTTTCCAGACACATTTCACGGATTGCACTGCATAAAACCATCAGAATTGGTGAAGCTACTTTAATAAATCATTATAGATTCCATAGTGTGCTGGATTTCTTTCCTTTTAGTTTTCACTGTTACAGCATGTCCGATAAATTATATACCTTTCTTACTACGTTACCTATTTTTTGGCTTATCACAGTAAAGAGAATAGATCCCTCGTATGTATTATAAGGAACATTGATATATAACGGCGCGAGAAAAATCCTCACCTCCATCCAAACTGTGAATGTGTAAAATCTTCTTACTCTATCTAGAATAGGATATTTTCTTGGCGGCTGTAATTTGAACGCAGTTGCGGCATTTTCTTTCGTCCTCGTTAAGTTCATAATTTTTCGTTATTCTCAATTGCAACTAGCCCTAGTTTCAGGTATTGCGCTCCTCGGAGCAGTTGTTGGTGCAATAATGTTCGAAAGACTATCCGATAGATTCCGAATAAGGAGGCAGGGATGCTTATTCCACATAGAGAAGGATTACAGGTAAGGACGAGAGGGAAGTCGTCCAGATCATGCTATACAAGCTTAACAGTCCTTGCTATGAAGATTCAATAATGCGATCGTTCCTTGATTTCATAAGGAACCACATTTCTTGATTCGGTCATGGCTATTCAAGCATAGGACCAAGCCAAAAGAAGGTTTGTTTGGAACAGCCCGAAAGCATCAGTCAACTTATCAACTTGAGACTTAAGATATCAAAGTCCGATAAAGTTTTAACTTACAATACTGTTACATTTCGTGATCGGGTCGATATCTTGGATGGACTTGAGCTAGAATGGATCAGAAAAATGCTGGAAAGTGGGCTATGTCTGAACGAAGTAGAGCAAAAAATTGTCGAAAAATACATAGATCCTCACGTGGTATGGAAAGACTGTGACGGGAGTGAAGAATCAATTTTACTTGAGAAAGGGACCATTTCTGAATGGAAGGAAAATGAAGCCAAGAGATGGGTTCGACACTACATAAAGAATGCAGAGGAAGAGGATGTGGATATTATGAAGGATGTTATCAAGGTTAGTTTGTATAATTCTCTTTACAGATCAAATGATTTAGGCGAGGTGATAGAAAAAGTTCTAGGAAAGATCAGGGAAGACCGCGAAGGGAATGTGCTTCTTGAAAAGCTTCTCAACGATAATATCTCATATGATGAAACAATGAAACTAAGACTTATTCGGGACATTTGCGGTTATCCTCACATTTTCGACGTTGATTTCCCCTCACTTATGGAGGTAAGAAGGATCTGGGATATTCTTACCATGCGCGAAAAGATCGCCTTCACGCATCTGAATTCTGCCTATACGGATACTTTTCTAAAACGAATAAGGAGAAAGAAACACTGGAACTATGAGGATGAACTCTTGGATCAGTATTACGATGCTGAATGGGAACGCAATCCCGACAAGTTAAGAAGACGTCCTTAATTTTATCTTTAACAATAATATACCTTGTTCATCCGATTCTTTTAAACGACTTCCATGTATGGTTCGGTTATACAGCTCAGAGATCAATTTGAATTTATATACACTTTTATCGGTTTCTATGTATCCAGTGTTACCTTTGAGATTTTTCATATACCCACTTCTCGCGCCTTGTCTTTTGTTTCTATCCTAGCGGTGCGTTACCATACACATCCACTGAGTCTGCCTGTACTATCTCATAAATTTGAACTATCTTTTGTCGACGGAAATGGGAAACTCATTCTATATTTATCCGTCCGATTATCAACGTACGTTACCCATTTCTTTGGTCCCTTTACCTTCAGTCTCGAGGAGAGAGAGCAATTGTGGAAACAGGTAAACTGTAACAATACAAAAATAATGAAGTAACGCCTTATTTGGATTTAGAGTTCTAAGGAGTTACGGAAAGATTATTTTGCCCTTCGTCTATGAATAGCCACTTTATATGCTCGAGTACTTTTGGAATATTTATTTGCACCGGGCATACTTCCCTGCAGCCTCCAGAATGCGTGCAATAATTTGCAGTTTCATAATCCTTGTTTACTATAGCGGTCCACATGGCCCCAGTTGGTCCACCATAAGGCGGCTGTCCCCAGCTGCTTCCCTTTACCCTATAAACAGGGCATGAAAAATAGCATCTTCCACATTTTATGCAGAGTAGGGCTTCTTTCATATCTGGATCTTTAGATGCTTCCATTCTCCCATTGTCAAGTAGGATTACATGAAATTCTTTTGGACCGGTGGCTGGGCTGACTCTCTTCAATTCGATGTCTGCCGTAGAACTCGGTCCCGAACTTACATTTATGTATGTCGGAGGGTATAATCCAGCATATGCGGATTGAACCATGACCTCCTTGAGAGCATCATCAAGCGTTGGCACGATCTTGTCTATTCCGGTTATCACAATATGAACTGGAGGAAAAACGGTATCAATTCGTATATTGCCTTCATTTTCAACAAGTGCAACCGAACCGGAATCAGCGGAAATTGAGTTTGCTCCAGTAATACCTATATCGGCCTCCATGTATCTCTGCCTGAGAAACTGCCTTACCTGTGCAACAAGCTCCTCAATTGTTGAGTTTCTATTGACTGGCATATTTAGCTTGTCGTGGAGCAATTCCCCTATATTTTCCCTCGTGAGGTGGAGTGATGGAAAAACAATGTGGGAAGATTCCCCATGTGATAGCTGTATCAAATATGCACCCAGATCGGTTTCAAACACTTGATTGTTCTTTGCTTCGAGCGTTTCCGTAACATTTATTTCATGACCAACGTTGGTCTTTGCCATCACAATTTTTTTATTGCTACCAACAATGTCTTTCAAAATTTCCCTCGCTTCTTCCGCATCTTTTGCAAGGTAAACTTTTCCTCCGGTTCTTTTGACCGACTCCATGGTCTGCTTAACATATTTTTCGAGGTTATTCACTACTTCTTCTTTTGTTTGGCGTAGTTGTACGCCGTAGTCTTTCAGATATGGGTACTGATTTAATATTTCCTCTACTTTTGGGATGTTGTTCTCAAGTGCCCTTTCAATTGCTATCTGCCAATCGCTCAAGAGACCACCTCTGCTATATCCTTGATGTTTTTGATATAAGGCGAAAGATTCTGGTAGCACAATGGACACGCCACAAGTACCTTATCAGAGACAGAAAGGAGTTTCCTTGCCCTGTCTTCTGCAATCTTGCTACTCAGTTCAAGATCTACCGGGCCTAGTGGACCCCCACAGCAAGTTCCATACTCCTTGCTTGTCACCATTATATCTTCCTTCACCTTGATCCCGGCATTTGTGAGGACGTCCCTCATCGTTTCTCCAAGATCAAGATACCGGGTGTAAAGGCACGGATCGTGTATTACAAATTGCCCGTTTCCACTTAGTCCTTTGATCAGGGTGAGATAGTTCACTACCTCTATGTCCGAATTGAGTAATTTTTTCATTCTCTCCATGGCGTTGGTTGTATGAGGATCAACTGTTATCACCCTCCTTACACCGTTGTCCTTAAACTTCTGCAGCACCTTCCCACCGTACTCTTTGAATTCGTTTATCATTCCGAGTTCGAGCAACAGACCCCCACTGTACGGTTCATCATCATACAGGTATCCATGATTGATACCTGCCTTTTTGAGCATGGCAGAGATGTTCCTCAAAATTGCGTATGATCTTTCGAGGTCCTCTTTCTTTGGTTTAATGAATAATTTCCCCAGCGATGCCATCCTTGAAGAACCCCCCATGTTAGAAAACGTTGGAAGGTATTTCTCGTAAGATTTGAACAATGATGCTAACTGATACATAAACGACGTGTAAATGATTGTTTCTCCTCCATGTGAAAGATCATTCGTCCATCTACTGCACAGAGATTTATCAACTGGAAAAGGAACATAATTCTTGTTCAGAGTTCCCACCATTACTTTTTTTATGGCAGAGAGCTGTCTCTGGAGTTTTTGAGCCATAGAAGTAAGATGGAAATTCAATATATATACATATAGCTAGACATGTCAAGGTCCAAGAAAGATATATTTTCATGCCGCACTATTCTTCCAAAAGGTTTATCTTGATGTAATGCTAGATAGCTAATATGATTACCAATCAGAAAAGATTTCTAGGAAAGGGAGCAGTTGTTACCGGTGGTTCAAGAGGAATTGGGAGGGCGATATCAATTGGACTGGCACGAGAGGGAGCAAACGTTTGCATTTCCTATTCTAGTCACCCCGATGAGGCAGAATCAGCAGTAAGGGAAATGAAGGGCTTCGGAGTCAGAGCATTTAGTTATAAAATAGATCAAAGTGATGTGGATCAGGTTGATGGATTCACGAATTTTGCTGTAGAAAAACTTGGAAAAATACACGTATTAGTGAACAACGCTGGAATATGCCCATTTAAGGCCTTTTTTGATATTGATGCACCTCTCTTTGAAAAGGTCTGGAAAGTTAATGTAGAAAGCCATTTCTTCATAACGCAAAAAATCGCCTCTCACATGATACATGAGAAGTTAAAAGGAAGAATACTCATGATGAGTTCAATCAGTGCACATGTTGGGGGTGAATTTCAGGCACATTATACTACGACGAAGTCTGCTTTGAATGGACTTATGCATTCCCTTGCCATTGTGCTTGGAAAATACGGCATCCTGGTAAACTCGTTGGAGCCCGGAACTATTTTAACAGACATAAACAGGGAGGACCTTTCTAACCTCGAAAAGAGGAATTACATGGAAAAACGAATATCAATCGGTCGACTTGGAACTCCTGAGGACATGGTCGGTCCAGCTTTGTTCTTACTTTCGGAGGAGAACACCTATTCTACGGGTGCGGAGCTCCTTGCAGACGGTGGGATGCTCGTAAACCTTCAATAATATTAATCCAGATGGAATACCTCCATTGACTCTTCTGGAAGCCGTTTGCTAGATTCAGTTACTATCACGTCCGACATATATTCCTGCCATTTACTATTGATCTCACTTTTATTAAGGAATTCACTAGTTCTTTTGAAATTGTCGCATTCCCAGTAACCATATACATCAGTACCTTCGAGGAATATAGTGTAATTTCGTATACCTGCCCCTTTTAGGGCCTCGATCATTTCTGGCCAGATGTTGTGATGACGCTCTTTGTATTCGTTAATCTTCGATTCCTTTATTTTAAGATGAAAAAAATACCGCATAAATCTAAATTGCATAATTTTGATATAATTATTTTTGCAGATATGTACGGTATTTGTTATTGTTGCAACAAAACATTTACTTTCCAAGAAATTCACAAGAGTGGGCGTTTATCTTTTTATTAAAACATTCTACATGGAAAATATTATCCTATGTTGTATAGAAAATTTTAATACCAGTGAGAGCTATATAATTTGACAATATGAAGTATACACCTGTTGATTTTTCGAAAGTTGATTTCAAGATTTCCCATGAAGGTTGTTGGACTTTGCTAGGCGAAGAACTTCCTGTAAAGATACACACTTTGATTGTGAAGCCGCAAAGAGAGAAGGACAGAATTTTGGGTTTCATCGAGATCCAGAGTGACTCGAGTGCATCCCTCGGTAGTTTTGTTCGACGCTTAGGTATGCACCCATCAGTAAAGAAGGTGATCAGTGTTACGAACATTGCAGGTTCTAAACACCATTACAAGGTATTATTCCTAGAGAAATATGATCAGATGCTCAGCGGACTCCTAGATAATTATACTGTGCTGTACGAAAATGATACTATTTCCAGTGGGTATGAAAACCTTTCTGTTATGTTACCGAGTGAAGAAGTAAATAGCCTGAAGCATGATTTGGAAAACATTGGCAGAGTCTTTGATTTCAAGTTTATGCATGTTGATGAAGAAAGGTACCTAAAATTCAATCTTTCGCTTTCAGAGAGCGAGATTGAAATCCTTAAGATAGCTTATAGCAAGGGTTACTATGAATTACCCAAACGTACGTATCTTCTTGGGATATCCAAGGCAGCGGGGCTCTCAAAATCAACTGTAGAGGAGCATCTGAGAAAGGCAGAAAATATGATAATAAATTCTGAAATGGCCAAATACTGAAATAAACAAGGAATCGTACATCTGCTAAAGTACCTAATCATGCATCAAATACCCAAACCGAAAATTAACCGTTATTTCATACCTCATTACAGTTCGACAAATTCCCTAACAACAAATCTGCCATACGGACTGTTTGACATGTGATCGTCTTTGTTTCCTTATCGACGAGAGCGATGATAAAGAATAGAATTTCCTAAAATCTCTCTCCCTAGGTCAAAAAAAATAGGTAAAAATATGATGATTGTAGAACAGATCTTACTTGCTCACATTATACTGAAATGCTGTCCAAGAAGTTTATTAGTTTACTAAAGGAATCAGGAAAATCACTGCGTGAATAGCAAACCCGAATGTAAGGGCCAGTTATTCCAAAGAATTTAGCTGGAACAACGGATATAGACTCTTTAAAAAGCAGCTCAGAAAAAGTGAGAGAATCAATTTCAGAAAGTTTTGAATAGTCCAAAAACGAGACTGTGCCTAGTTTAGGCTGTCTATCTAAATAAAATTTTAAATTGCCTTTATTTTTCAAAAGAAAATTGTAGTTTTTCGTCTGAATATCCCTCACATTCTGGACTATTGAATCCAAATCGTTTAATATCCGATATGCAACGGAGATATTGTACCTAGAAACATATTCTGTGAATATTCCTCTTAGAGCTTCTATGGCCTCAGCTTCTTTTTTACTCGGTGCAATGATGTATCCAACTCGTAGGTCATCTCCTCCAAAAAATTTGGTAAATGTGTTAGTACGATAAGTGTTGGCAGGATAATGTAACATGTCTAGACTAGAGGAAAACAGAAGAAAAGTTTCGTCGATCAAATAACCAGAATAACCAACAGGTAATTGGATTAAGGCACCAGTAGGATTATTGGGGTTGCTAGTGATAAATAAACCAAAGTCCTCATTTGAAAAACCGATTTGTAGTGGTAATTTATAAAGTGGTTCGTACTCCGGAAGATTTGTTTTGCTATCTTTGATTCCGGTCTCATATATGTGATAAAGAGATGTAAAAGATGCTTCAGTAGCTCCGTGAGTTATAACAACCTGAGATTTGTTGCAATCATTTATACTTGCTATGGAATCTTTCAGATCTTCCTCAGACACTAAAGATTTAACATCGAAGTATTTATCTAGAGATATTCTTCCGTACATACCGCTCTGTGAAAGATCGTATTTTCCCGTGTGAGAATGAATCCACGAACCAGTCTCAAATCTCATCATTTTCCGTTACCTTCTTCAAGTTGGTCTAGTTTAAATTCCTTTATGTTGTAGAGCCTCATACTTCTTCTGATTAATATCAGCCCAAGTATCAGCCAGACTACAACGGCTACAGGCATGATTAGAAGGGGCATAGTAATACCCAAAAGCGAGTAGTATAGAATGATTAAAAACACAACAATGGCAATAACGGGCAAAATTATATAATAAAATTTAAACTGGTCAATTCGTTTGAAATAGATAGGCATAGAAATGGAAGTTGTGATATGATAAAATATGAAAACAAAAGTTCCGAAGAGGCCAAGCACAGCAACGCCGTAAAATATGCCCTCTACAGCCCCATATACAAATACGAATATCTGTGTTAATCCAATTGCAAGAATTAGGCCAACCAATGCAATCAGCAAGGAGCTATTCTCCGGCACATCTCCCTTGTTCAATTTAGAAAACCATTGAGGAATTATATGATCTCTTCCCAGAGAGTAGTACACTCTTGATGCTGCCCCCATTAAACCGATCGAGGTACCATAATCTGCAATTAGGAGTAAAACTAAAGCGTATATAGCAATAGATTTTCCTAGATATTTTCCTATAACAGTGTATCCTGGTGCAGTAAGTGAAATCAATGAAGATAAATCTGAGAATCCCCAACCAGCAACTATTGCGTATGTTCCAAGAATGAACACAACGGCAGCCGTTATCACAGTAAGCAGCAAAGCCTTACCAACATTTCTTTTAGGTATCTTTGATTCCTCGGATAATGTCAGGATTACTCCGTATCCTGAATAACTTCCCAATGCACCAACGATAAAACCCACAAAGAAGGCTGGTAATGAGCCAATTTTTGGGAATGTTAGCGGCTGAAACGAGTTGTGTTCACCCAATAGAACAATTATAAAAACAGCAATGGCAATTGCCGAACCTACTTCAATAGCTCCAATGATAGCACCAACATACGTCATCAGTTTTACCTTCAACCGAGCTACGAAAAAAGCAACAAGAATCACTGAAGTGTCGATGGCGTACACAAGGTACAGTGGCAGCGTAATGTGATAGAAATATGATACGAAAACTGATGTTAGATAACCCGTTGTTGCAGACAGTGCCCCTGTACTAACAGTATATCCCCCTGCGTAGGCCCATCCCGTAAGATAACCAATTTGCTTCCCTGCACCAGCAGCTGCATAGGCAGCCCATCCACCTGCGTTTGAAATTCGCTTACTGAAAGGTATTGCTATTCCTATCGATACCAGTGTAACTAAGAATCCAACCAAAAAAGCTTCAACAGCATAAGGAGTAAATGAAATGACACCTATCGCCGCAAAACCAAAAACACCGAATGGTAAGATCGTTGCCAATGAGTAAAATGAGGCTCTCAGCACAGAAACCTGATTAGGTTCCAACTTATTCCCGTCGATATAATGTTCCATAAGTCATCTCGAAGATTATTAATTGAAAAAATATAAATTTAATTCAAGACATGTACGGTACTTTATTGCTGACCCTCTAGTTTTCGGTTTTGTTAGGTTAAAAATGTATCCATTGAGAGGATCTCGAACTAAAAAAATACCGTGATAGACATTTTATGATAAATAACCCGATTCAACCAATTAAAAGTAGTTGTTATTTTGGCTAAGAGTTTTCAGAATACCCGTATAATATTACAGAGATGCTACTGTCAAATGAACGTTTTCAGGATGTCCTATCTTGTAACCTACAAGTTCTTTTTTCAGTTTCTCTAGATCCTTTCTCAGGGAGTCATTTCCTTCTTGAGTCCATCATTGATCTTATCTTGCTCATTCAGCTTCTTGAAGAGATCATCGATTGTGATCTGATCATTGGGGTACCTGGCAGACGTTTTATTCGTTATAATACTATTATGCGATCTTTATATAATAGTCCTTAGGCTTGTACCGCAGGTTCTGATAACCTTTAGATCACTGAACTCTTAACTCGTTCCAATGTTAATGAATCCGTATCTAATCTATTATATTACTTCTCTCAACCCTCGCAAACGGCCAACGTTCAATCGAGAAAGTTTACCGTATGTTAAGAGAAATAAGCAATAAAACAGTATAAAGAATATGTCCCTTAAAATTCTCATAATTTGTATCTTGAGATGATTTTTGCCAGAAAGAATGGTCAAGTCCGGAATTGTCCGGCTAATTGTTTATATTGTATTAAATCATAATAACATCGTGGATGATTCTCTAAATAAGGTGTTATACGGGAGGATAAACTTTGTAGAAAATCCAATAGGCTTAGATATAGAGGACCCATTTTTTTCATGGTTACCTAATTCCAAAAAAGTCAATTGTAATCAAGTTGCATACAGAATAATTGTATCAAAGAATAAATCTAGGGTATATAATGAAGTAGGTGATGAGTGGGATTCCGGAAAAGTGATATCTAAGAAGACCTCATTTATTTATTACGAAGGCTTGCCTCTTGAAAATTTTTCGAAATATTATTGGCGAGTTAAATGGTGGGACAATTATGATGAGGTAAGTGTATTTAGCGACGTATATTCATTTGAAACTGCTTTTATTGAAAAAAATGCATGGAAAGGAAAATGGATTTTGGTTGATTCAATACTCAGGAAGGAATTTAATGTCAATAATGATATTAAGAGCGCAAAAATTTACATAAGTGCACTTGGGTACTATGAGTTGAGAGTAAATGGTAAAAAGATAGGAACAAAAGTTTTAACACCTCAGTGGACAGACTACAAAAAAAAGGTTTTGTATTCAACTTACGATGTGACAGAGAATATTAAAAAAAATATGAATTGCATCGGGGTCATGGTGGGCAATAGTCGATATACCGCTGAATACGGATACGATGGTAAACATCAAGTTATTATGGACGTACTTTTGACTTTTAAAGATGGACAAATTATTTATTTTGGTACTAATGATTCTTGGAAAACGTCTTCTGGACCCATATTATATGCTGATATATATAACGGTGAGGTATATGATGCTCGATTAGAACAATCTGGCTGGGATCTGCCCTCATTTGACGATTCTAAATGGAAAATTTGCACGTATTCAGATTCTGTTTTAGGTGAGCTTGTTTCCGACGCATTATTTCCTCCAATTGAAATTATAGGGACTATGAAACCGAGGTCCATCGTTTATAATGATCCAGATCGGTATATTCTGGATTTCGGTCAAAATTACAGCGGCTGGATCAAAATAAAATTAGAAGGACTAAAGAAAGGAGATGAAATTAAACTGCGGTTTGCAGAATTACTGGATGAAAATGGCATAAATACGGGTTCAAATAATACAGCGAAAAACGAAGACAGGTATATATCGAAAGGAGAAAGTCATGAGATTTATGAGCCAAGATTTACATATCATGGTTTCAGGTACGTGGAGATTAAAGGAAAGAACCTATTTCTGACCCTAGACATGGTAGAAGGGAAAATTGTGCACAGTAATGTAGATCCAGTTGGTAGTATCGTTTTTGGTGGAGAGAATGAGATACTTAATAAGATACATAAAATGGTCCTCTGGTCACAAGTAAGTAATTTAATGGGAATTCCAACCGATTGTCCCCAAAGAGACGAAAGAATGGGGTGGTTAGGAGATTCTAGTCTAGTTGCCGAAGAATCTATAATGAATTTTGACATGTACGGATTTTATAAGAAATGGTTAGATGATATAAGGGACTCACAACTAGAGGATGGTGAAATTCCAGATGTTGTTCCACCTTTTTTGCAGCTTTATCCAGCAGATCCTGGTTGGGGTGATGAATATATATCAATTCTTTGGGATGTATATAGGTATTATGGTGATAAAAAGATATTGTCTGACTATTATCCTTACGTAAAGAAGTGGTTAGATTTCCTTCGTGGTAAGACCAAAGATGGTATTTTGGTATTTTATAAATATGGAGATTGGTGCCCGCCGAAGATGATCAGACCTTTGGATACCCCTGGTGAGTTGTATGCCACTTTTATTTTGTTTAAGGATTTAGACATAATGGCAAAAATAGCCAAAGTACTGGGAAATAATGACCATGAGGCTTTCGAAAGAGATAAGGAAATTGTTAAAAATGCTTTTAACCAAAGGTTTCTAATAGTGAGAGAACAGCTGTCTTCTCCATTTTTAGATAAACAAAGATCTGGATTGCCTGAAAAGTTTCAAATATCCTACTATGGTGATCGAGAATATGGAACACAAACTTCCCAAATTTTACCGTTATATTTTGGTATAACGCCAACTGAAAAGAGGGGTGAAATATTTGATTACCTGTTAAAAGATATTGTAATAAAATGCGATAATCATTTAAACACTGGTATATGGGGAACTAGGTATTTACTCCAGACTTTATCATTACATGGTCACTCCGACATTGCATTTAAAGTGGTTACACAAACAAGTTACCCTGGATGGGGATACATGTTAAAGGAGGGCGCCACAACGTTATGGGAGAGATGGGAACTGTTGACAAACAGTTCATTAAAAGAACTCAATAACATAAAGCCAACTGAGGGGGGTATGAATTCGCATAACCATATAATGTTTGGTACCGTCGATAATTGGTTCTTTGATACACTCGTTGGAATAGAGCCATGTTTTGAAAATCCCGGATTCGATGAATTCAAAATATCGCCACATTTTGTGAAAGAAATTAGGAACCTGAGATTTTCCTTTAAGTCCCCCAAAGGGTTTGTTTATTATAATTTCAAGTCCCTAAGTGAGGAGAAAAGAGAGGTTTACATACATGTACCTACAAACACAAAATGTTTGATCGAGTTAGATAATAGGGAGATTGAAGATGTAGTATCAATAAACAGTAACCTCCTGGTTAAAAGGAAAGACAAAGAGAAAATCGGATACGAATTGAATTCTGGTGATTATAGTATTGTAATTAAAATGAGGTGAAAAAGTGAATAAAAAAGTTTTGGTCATAGTTATAGTGGTTGTGCTTGTTGCGACAGGAATCGGTGGATACTTTGGCTATATGGCTACGCATCCGGCGAAAACTAATTTGCCGACTCTCCATTTGACAGCTCTTTCTCCGCTAAGTACGTTGGATGAATATCAGCTAGGGGTTATAGTGAATAATTATAAAGCATTAGGGATACCAGTTGGCATAAAACTAGTTTCACCAGCAATATTAGGAACGTGGACTACGCCACAGTCTACACCACAATTTGTTGATCTGGCATGGGGTCCAGATTGGGCTGACCCAATAGCTCAAATGCTGTATCCAATGACCTCATATGCTAACGGTGGTGCGTTCGGGGCAAACGAGGCTTGGACTACTAATGCTACACTGAATAGCAGTATAGCGCTTAACACAGCATTTATGACAAATGCGACAGCCCAGATGAATGAGTTCGTGAGCTTGTACCATACCTTTTATGATCAATACAATTATCTATGGCTTCCAAATCCTTCGCTTTCTTTCTTTGTTCAGCCTTACGTTAAGAACTTCTCATACTTTCATTTTGAAAATTATTTTTATAATTTAATGTCGTATAATATGAGCTATAATGTTAACGGTATTAGAGCTCCGAGCAACAGTAATCTTACTGATGTAGCTGATGGCGGCGCCTTAGCTCCACCTGATTCCCTTGATCCTTCACATGGGTTTACAACCGAGGACGGACCTGTGTTCGCTGCACTCTATCAGCAGCTTTATGAGTTAAATGGAACGGTTTCCCAAGTGGTTCCAGTTCTTGCGTCTGGTATGCCAACGACTCCGACTGGTGGGATATTGGACCAGAACTACGGCATAACGCTTCGTTCAGGAATACACTTTAACAATTCAGATCCTGTGAACGCTTCAACGGTTTGGTTCTCATTCTACAGAACAATAGTTATGGCCCAGGGTGTTTCTGTTGATGACTATGGTGACCTGCTATTCAATAATTCAGCGTATGCTGCAACGGCGCCGTACTCAATCCCAGCAGGTTGGCTGCATGCAGTGAGAACTGTTTACAATGAAACAGGTGAGTCTTACCTAAAAATGCCTTATGAGACAAACTATTCTAACCTTAATAAGTCGAACACAATCTTTGCAGCCAATTTCCTAGCAACAATGCTTTCTCATTATGATCCATGGAGCAACGGGACACAGGCAAAGCTTCTGGAATATCCGAATCAGGCCGTTGCTGTTCCCGACTTCGTGACGAATGCTAGCACACTCAATCTTACTATTAATATCCTTCATCCCTACCGATTCTTTCTTTTAAATATCGCACTTTGGTGGGGAAACATAGCTGATCCATTATTCATAGACAGTCACGACGGAGTTATCGCGACAGAATCTAACAATTACACAAACGTAAATGGAATGCCGGGGACAGGTCCATACCATATTTTTAGTGTGGGGGCCTCATTAGATTCGGCGGTAATAGCTAAAGTTGGCAACTACTGGGGTAACACCTATTGGAACAGCATTACTAACAAACCAATAGGTAACTTTCCCTTGATTGCTCAGCCTGCACACATAAAAACAGTAACAATGGATTACACAGTGGATCACAGCGGAAGGGTTTCTGGTTTTCTTGACAACACATACCAACTTTCGTTAGTGAGCTCATCCTACCTTAGTTCAATAATTGATTCAACACCCTATGACAAATTACCGTTAAACAGTTATTGGAAGAATGTTGGCCCGATAGCTATAGTCTATTACATCTCAATGAACAACTACAAATTCCCGACAAACATACTTGACTTTAGGAAAGCTATATGGTATTCGATAAACCAGACTGCAATTGATTCACCGTACTACTACACTTTCTCTAACGGCTCTAAAATGTTCCTTGCAGAGAACTACATAGGTCCAATATCTCCTGGGTTCACCAGTTTCTATAACAATGCAACAAAAGGCCTTGCTCCGGAAACTTACAATGTACCTCTAGCTGAACATTATCTTAACCTTGCAGGAATACAGGGTAAGTTCTTTGTTACTTTACCTAACGGAACAAAACTGGGAGACACTTCATTAGCAAGTTCTTCCGTGACTATAGTTTCTCAGGGCATTCTTACCGTGAGCTTAATGGCACAGAACATGATGATGGCTGTTATAAAAATATTCTAAAAATAATATACCGTAAAGGTATAACGTTTCTCTTTATTAAACGCTATATAGCGCAGTTTATAGTCTTACCTTTTAACTTGTTCAAAAGTTTGATAATCCGAGTACTTTAAACTTGAGTTTCGTATGAGAATCATTGTCAGATTTTCATGCAGAGCGTGTATTCGATATGGTTTCCTGTGAATCATGAAAAATTATGTATGTGCACTTTCATGGATCCTTGGATATGGTATTTTCAGACTTTTAAGAAGGGACGACGCTTCCGGGCTATCGGATGAAACGTAGATCCTCCTGTTTTCGACAGTTAATGGAACAATATCCAGGCAATTCAGATCCTTCCTTATGCTCTTAATCGATTTTCCAGTGGACTTCTCCATGATGGCGGAAACAAGAAATGATAATACACAGACGAAAACATGCGCTTTTATCCTATCGAATTTTCTGTGGTATACCGGTCTGATATCAAGGAATGATTTTATTGCCCGGAAAGTACGCTCAATCTTCCACTGTTCCTTGTAAGCTGATACAATCTCTCCGTAAGGAAGATCAGTGTTCGTGACTATGAGGAATCTTCCTGCCAGTTTCCGCATGATATCGATAAGACTCTCATTGAGTACAGAAGAGTTTTTGGTGAACTTGACAAGCGATTTGAGACTCCCCAGCGATTTCTTCAGATCACCCGGATCATGAATTTCAGAGATCTTCTTCTTGACGGCACCGATCTTCTTCTCCAGATCTATAAGATCGAGTTCCTCCCTGTCACTGTTGTATACTGCTATGTATATCCTCTTTTCTGCAAGCTTTATTTGATCCTCAGTAGGAGTGCCCCTAATTATTTCTTTGGGGCTTATCGTAACCTCCTTCACGATAAGGCCACCCATGGGATGGCCAGTGTAATCGCCCATTCAAATTTACCCATTTTCGGCCATTGAAAAGTATCTAAAAAGGGCCATTGAATATTTACCACCCCATGCATTTTCATGCTGGAGATGGTAAATGCGCTTACAGCGGAGGATTGGCACATGTTTAAAGCCATGAAAGAACAGGGAATGAACATAAGTGAGATAGTAAGGAGAACGTGAGTGAGCAGGAAAACTGTGAGGAAGTACATTGCAATGGAGAAGCCGGCGAAATACAGCAGAGAGGGGAGGTAGTCTGTCATTGCCCCTTACACTGATTATGTAAGGGGGAGGATTGACAAATATAACCTCTCTGCTGTGAGGATATATGATGAGATCAGAGAAAAAGGTTATCTCGGATCATACACAACTGTCAAGAGGCTCTGTAGGGAACTGCGCAGTGATCGTAGAGTTCAGGCAGTATACCGCTATGAGACGGAACCTGATCACTGCAGTGATGGCATGATCCTTTCTCAGTGTGGCGCAGTAATACTTGAGTGTTGAGTACCCACCCTTATACCCTTTCTTCCTTATCTCCTCAAGTATACGGACTGCTGATAGATTGTACCGATCTATCCTCTCCTTTATGTACGCTTTGTAAGATTCCAGCTTGGATACCCTGTTCATGTCCCTCTTTTCTCTAATCAAATGCCACACCTCCGCGTCGAACAGCCAAATCACCACTTCCGTAATGGAAAGTGGAAAGAATTAACTGGCGATTTTGAAAAAATTCAACCGGCGTTGACATAAGGACATCCTTATATTTTCTTGTTCTTTCTAGTTCGCTAATGTTTCCGCTGTCATCTTACACAACATGCAGTTTCTCTAGTTACAGCAGCATTTTCTCCGCGGAGTACTTTCTCAGAGGCTTAAGGTCGCCATACTCCCTCATGAGTTTGCAATGGATCCATAACAGATAGACGTTATAGGTTCTATCCCAATTCCACAGCGATTTGAGTTATCGGATATATCAGGGCTTATTCTTTTATGCTAGCATAATATAATAGTCTCTGTATGCTTAATAAACCGCTGCAAGTGGATAAAATAACTTTAATTGAATTACCAAAGAGAAATAAAAACTCTTGGCTTGATGATGAAAGGATCTACGGACCGATGGTAAAATACAACAACTATTCTGCATCCAGAGAAAGTTGGATGAACCTTGATACTCGTGTTCTATGCATTCTAGAGGATAGGGAGGGAAACTTTGGGACTTCTTTAACATCAGGTGGTACAAGCGTAATAGGTATAATTAAAGATCAGTTTTCAGGCTTTTTATTGAATGAAGAATCTCTGAATATTAATCTGATTTACGATTTAATGTACCGATCCACCGCCCCCTATGGGCATGGTCGAATGATTATGTCAGGAATAGCAGCAGTTGACATTGCACTATGGAACTTAATTTCTAATGCAAAAAGAGAACCGATCTATAACATGTTGGGAGGGATGATTAATGAAAACCTCAAGATATATGGCACCATCTCAGCGACAGCACGAATTGATAACCCAATTTATGGACTCTATAAGGTGGCAGCTAATTTCGGCCCGGAAGATGGTAAAAGTGGAATCAACTCACTGGTGAAAATCGTAAGAAGTATAAAGAAATATCTAGGCCCTGACAAGGAAATAGCTATTGACTGTTTTTCCTCTTGGGATCCTGAGTTCACAATAGAAGTTTGCAACGCGCTTCACGACACAAGGATTTCGTGGATCGAAGACCCGATAGAATCCACGGATATTGAGGGTTATAGAATAATCAGAAATTCAATTCCTTGGCAAAGAATAGCTGTGGGTAATTTCATACACGATCCAGTTGAAGCAAATAGATTTTTAAGTACAAGGATAGTCAATATTATACAACCTGACTTGTCTTGGTGCGGTGGTATATCTGCTGCTTTAAGAATAGGCTATGCGGCTCAAACTCACGGAGTTTTATTCTCTCCGCATAATGCTGCTACACAACCTTGGGCTTTGCACGTGATGAGTACGCTTCCAAATGCGGGCCTTGCAGAACTTGTTGTTATCGATAATATCTCCTCAGCCATTCCACTACATATTTATGGCAAACCTTCAGGAACTCAAATAAGTCCTGTTGGTATGACGGATCTCGCACTTCAGACTGTACAGGAACTAAAAAAGGTTGGAAAAACCATAGAAATACAATGACGCGTTAGGGCTATCAATCATGCTTGTTAGTTCACGGGTAAAGCTCTATATCCGCACATCTAAAATTTGTACAATACACGAGTGCTGCCCGCTGCTCTCTTCTTCACATTGCCCCATTTTTTCTGGGATCTCGTGTGTGTAGTAATTCTGGCCAAAAAAAGCAAACCTCTTTGCGTTTTATTTCATAGTTTTTGACCGAATCTAGGAGATCAGACACAGTCCATAGAGCAATTTGTGCCAATCTTTTCACTGATTAACACCACATTCTTTCTTAAATAACATGTTTTAAAGTGTCTCTGAAAGAAAAGACTCTTGTACTTTGTAACGAAAATAATACTACATGGCACTCACGCGCAAGTTGCGAGTAAGAAATAGCACCTACCTTTACCGTGTGACAAACCACAGGGTAAATGGACCTTAAAAAAGGAAACAAGATTCCCAGTACTTTGGCAGGGAGATAACCGTGGATGGAAAGACGGTGATACAGGAACCGAAGAAGAGAATCATGGTGAGAAGTATCATTCAATCTGCACCATATATAATGTACCGATATGCAGAGGATTTCCGAATGATAGATGGTTTCATTTCTGCCATCGGCGGACTCACAAACATTGGGGGGAGGAAGGAGGATCGTTGATCTGGTCGCAATCGACATTAAGACGCGTCAGATAGTATACTACAGTGCAAAGAGGAAAGCAAAAAGCAGGCTTAAAGACATAGCGGATATGAAATTCAACAACAGGAACGTCATACAATCGGAGTGTGAAAACAATTAGATGTATTAAGGAAGCCATTTACATAAATGGTTCTCACAGTACCGTTGAACTAACAAAGGATTAGAAAACACTGCCGGAGAAATTTTAAATTGACCCATAGTCCTAAAATAGAGGAAGATAGGTGGGAATTATATGGCAATTAAAATGCTGGAATACATAGACGCTGTCACACAAAATGTGAAGTCAACATATTGTCGGTATATATCGGGTTCAGATCAGCTATGAAATACTTGGTGAGGTGGGTCACATGTGCCACCACGACAGGTATACTAGAGATAGTGAAATGTGGCGAAACCCTCAAAAGGTACTTCGGTGGGAAAGTCAATGTGATAAGGTTAGATCCGAGTAAACCTAGTACAGAAAGTATAAAAAACAAGATCAGGACCACATTAAAGTCCTCACAAGAACTCAACGCGGACGAATACAAGGGTAAAAGGTGTAGATTATTTATGTATCTACCAATGTTGAAGAGAGCAATGAGCTATTTTTTTTAATACTTTTCAGTCCATCATGCTATTATGAGCTAATTTTTTAACGGCTCTACGTAACGTAACTGAAGCTGCCTGTTTTGACACTCCAATCATGCTCGAGAGCTCGCTCAAATCTATTTTCCGCGGCGACTCAAAATAACCCAATTTTTCCGCTTTCCTAAGGGTGAAAGACTCAACTTCTGTCAACTGAGAGTACAGAGAAAGTATGTCTTGTCCCTGGTATTTTGAACTCCAGTTCAATATCTTTGCAACATCTGTTAGATCTTGCTTGAGGTAACTGCTGACCTTCCTTGGTAGAACAATGTTCCAAACTTCAATACCATCGATTATCTCATTGGAATACCATAAAAGCGGATAATTTGACATAATGTTTGCCGTCATATATCTAGACGACTCAAAAAATGCTAAGTTCAAAACATTTGCTGCTCTCTTCATACTTATTATTTTATGGATCGTCTTATGTCTTTTAAATTGCTCAATAAACTCAGAAAGGTCTTTTGGTTCATCGCCTTTAATGGATATAATACCCAACATCAAAGACTGCTCCAGAAATGGCTTAAACACTAGTGTTCTGATTGTTACATTAGAAGAATCTGTAATCCTGCCCCAACACCCATCATGCTTAATTGAAACATGAATAGATTCTATCTCGTATAACACTGATGATTATGATATGTTGACGTATAAACATTTCTATTAAAATAGACCCACGGTAATAACGATCAAGAGAGGTAAAAATATGACAGAAAACCTAATGGAAGAGTACGACAACATGAAACTGAGCGCAAGATTTCTTGGTTGGGGAAGTATAGCAGCTTTAGGAGAATTTCTGGATGCTTTTGCTATAGTGGCGTGGTCCGTTGCACTTGTGTATCTTGATCCATATTACAAAATTCCGACAGTGTTGGCAGGACTTGTTCCAGCAATATTTGGCTACGCTTGGGCCACTACTGCATTTGGGGGAGGACATATTTCTGACCTGATTGGAAGAAAGAGGCTCTACATGTGGGATCTAATAATCTTTATCATAGGTTCGGCCCTTATGGTGATCAGTTCATTCATGAACTATAACATTGTGGTGCTCATTGGAGGCTATGCTCTCGTCGGAATTGGAGTTGGTCTAGATATACCAGCAAGCGAGGCGCTGGTTGCAGAAATATCTCCAAGAAGACACAGAGGGAAAATGATGAGTCTGGTCAATATATGGTGGTACATTGGCCCCATAACTGCGCTTTTGATCGCGTTAGTTAGCCCTACGAATCTTGTCGGCTTCCAAATACTATTTAGCTTCGCTATTGGTTTTGCTATTCTTACTATGATCCTTAGATTGTTGCTTATTGAATCTCCAAGATACCTTGCCCTCAAGGGAGAGGTTCAGAAACTGGACAAGGAGTTGGAGGAAGCGCTTGGGGTTTCGAAAAAGAATGTTGTCCCTGCTCCAGCAGAAAAGCTTCGTACCTATAAGTGGAAAGATCTCTTTATGCCAGGATTAGCTGGTTTCACTATATTTATAATGTTCATGAACTTTCTTTGGGCTATACCCGCGTCTACGTTCGGCATCTATCTACCTTACATTGCTGCGGACATTGGCAAAACTGGCTTTGTGGGAGGTGTAGTGATGGATCTAATTTGGTTTTTAACAAGTATTGCTGGGATCTTGGTTTACTGGTTATATGCGGACAAACCAAACAAAACTGTCAACAGAAAAAACATGTTCATTGCTAGTTCCATCATGGTAGCAATAGGATTTGTAATGTTTGGAATCATTCCACTCAAGGATGGTATCGTCGGAGTCCTAGGCGTTGGCATTGTCGGCTTTTTCCAAGGATTTGGGATGTGGCCAATTATATGGCTATGGGGAACAGAGAGATTTCCTACATCCATACGTGCTGCCGGGAGAGGCTTCCTTTCGGGAACTGACAGATATGTAAATTACAGTTGGACCTTTGCGTTCCCAGCGATCCTTCTTACGCTTGGTTTGAAGTATGTTGCATACATCCTTGCTATAATGGCTATCGTAATGGCAATTTCCGCAGTGTTCTTTGCACCGAAAGGCGGCGAATCACAGAGCTTGGAGGAAATAGAAAATGAAATTGGTAGTTCAAGGAAGTGAGAAAGATTGGAGGAGAATTGCTTTTTAAAAGAAGGGTATAAGTTCACAACTAGGGGGATGACTATCCCAGACGCCGCAATCTTCCTCTACGCCTCGTTAACTGGAGAATCTCATCCGGCACACGAAGATGATATATATGCAAAAAAATCTATATTTGGCAGGAGGGTTGTCCAGGGTCTTCTGACATTATCCATATGTCAGGGATTTCTCTCAAAGGAGTACGGAATAGTAGAATACGGGAAAGCAAATCTGGGTATTAACGATGTTAAATTCAAACGCCCAGTGTTTCCAGGCGATACCATAAGAGTTAGGGGAGAAGTGACCTCCGTCAGGGAATCAAATAAAGATCCAAAAAACAAAATAGTTAAGATAAGTATGAGGGGATTCAACCAGAATGAAGAAGAGGTTATTTCCTATGAGACGGTCCTTCTATTTTAATTTTTCATGAGACGGTGGTGACGACATGTTTGAAATTCAAGATGTTCATAAAATAACCGATTTGTTAAATGAGATTACCGAGAAGATTAGACGGATTATAGACGAAGATACACAGGATTTTCCATTTTCAAAAGATTTAAAAACTGGAAGATGGACTGGAACTAACTATTGCGACTGGAGTGGTGGGCACTGGGTAGGCCTACTTACGAGAGCCTATGAATGGTCAAAAGATGAAACTTTCCTCAAAGAAGCAAAAAAGAAGTTAGGTATGATCGCAAAGCGTGTCGAAGACAATGACGAATTTCTAGGCTTTATATTCCGGTATTCTTACGCTCATCTTTCCGAGGTCTTAAAGTCAGAAGATTATGAAAAATTGGCACTAAAGGCTGCCGATAAACTTTTAGAAATACAAAATAAAAAAAACGGCTTAATTCCGCTTGGTTCTCAGTGCAAAATACTAGGTACGGGGATAAAGGGCGAGGATCTTGCTGGCGTAGACGATGCAATAATTCCCAACACGTTGCTTTTCTGGGCTTACAAAAGGACTCTGGACGAAAGATACATAGAGGTTGCTATTCAAAACCTGAATCAATCAATTAAATTATTCATGAGGGAAGACGGCTCAACCATTCACATGATTCGCTTCAACCCTGAGAATGGGGACATCATACAGAAATGGAACAATCTGGGATTTGATTCCACTACTACATGGTCGAGAGGTCAAGCCTTCTTCCTCCTCGCTCTCGCATACGGTTTTAACGCTACCCGGCAAGAGAAATATAGTGAGGCTTATACCAAGGGGCTTTCGTTTTATCTAAGCGTGAACAAAGATAAAGATCTGACACCGTACTATGATATGACAGATCCAAACATACCCAACGTTCCCAAGGATACATCTTCGTTGGCTATACTGGCAGAATCCTTCCTATTAATGGTCGAGAACGGCTACAATGGCTATAATCTCCTACGGCAGATACTTGATTCTCTGATTTCCCATATAGAAACAAAAAACGAATCCTCGGTAATTCTGAAAGATGGTTGTTTTGACTACCCACGAAATATAGCAATCTATTCGGAACTCATTTTCGCCGATTATTATTGTTATGATTTCCTTTTAAGGCTAAGAGACTACCTGAAGGTGATGAAAATTGAGTGAAGACAAGGTGTTATTTTTTAAAGTTGGAGAACTGCCAGTTCCTTCTGCAGAAGTTTACTATATGCAGAATTTTGATACTTGGGAGAATATAAATTTTTATGTGTTTTATTTGCATATAAACGGTAAAAATATATTGATCAACACTGGTGTGCCGGATAACCCAGAAAATCTCGCAAACTTTTGGAGCAAATGGGATAGTCGCTCTAAATTTATAAAATACAACTCTATGAAGGAGATACTGAAAAAGCTAAATATCACACCTGATGATATTGATTACGTTTTCATATCACCATTCGTTGGCTACAATACTGGGAATATTCATTTGTTTGACAACGCAAAGATTATGCTTTACAGAGATGGGTGGATAGATTTCTGGGCTCCCAATTTGAAGAGAGGATCGTTTTCCGATCTCCCACTAGAGATTATAATTGAAAAACCTGTTCTATGCAAACTAGTGACCGAACAGAGAGAAAACATAGTTCTCCTCTCCGAACAGAAGATAAAGGATTTGAATGCTGAAATAATGTTCGGAGGCGTGCATCACCGAAGTAGTATGATCATTGTCTTCAATATAAATGGAAAAAGAGTCGCATTCACGGACAGTATTTTTAAATTAGAAAATTACACCAAACGTACTCCTATCGGAATACTAGAAAGTATAGATGAAGCGTACGAAGTTTTTAACAGACTGGATAAAATGGATGTTATAATACCGATCTTCGATCCTAAACTAGAAGAAAGATTCCTGGACGGGGTGATGAAATTATGAACGATAAAAATGAGCGTAGCAATAAAAGCAAGAAAAAATTGGTTCCAGAATTTGGGCCGCTTCGCGGGCTTAAGGTTATTGATACCTGCAGGTACGGTGCATGCCACCTTGGAGCGACAATACTAGCAGAGTTTGGAGCAGAGGTCATACATATCGACTCTCCACCTTTTGAACCTCCAACTTCAGATAGTTATAGATTTAGTGAGCCTCTGATGCCTCCGTCGTCGAAAGACCAAGTTTCCGCCCATGGAGTTCAGAACGGTAGGAACAAACTGGCGATAGGCCTGGACTTTCTTAAGTCCGATGAAGGGAGGGATATATTTAGGGGGCTTGTAAAGTGGGCTGACATTTTCATAGAGGCTTCTAGGCCCGGCACACTTGATAGGCATGGCTTCAGTGACGAGGATCTTAAAGCATTAAATAAAAGAATATCTGTTGTCCACCTATCTGGTTTTGGGCAGACGGGTCCAAAGAAGGGAGACCCAGCGCACGATCTGGATATTCAGGCCTATAGCGGATTCGCAAGTCTGGTGGGATACGAGAAAGAACCGTTGAGAGTACCTTGGGTTATTGCCGACTATGTATCCAGCATATGGATCGCTTTTTCCTCAGTTTTGAGCTATATAACAGCGAAATCAAGCGATTCTGGGGATATTGTCGATATTGCCCAATATGAAATGCTGGTAAGGATACTTGATCCTTATTACTCTTTCTTGGCTTCATATCCCAAGGCAAAGGAACCTAAGAGGCAAGGAAACGAACACCCTGACTTATTTCCATATGGGTTCTACAAATGCGCAGATGGATGGATTTCCGTGTCAGCACCATATCCCGCTACCTGGACTAGATTGAGGAAATTGCTGGGTTTCCCGGTAATCTATGACGACATTAAATTCAGAGAAAACAAGAGGAAGGAAATAGAGAACACTCTCAGGGAATGGCTTTCTAAGAAGACAGTTGAGGAGGCTGAAAACACCTTGAAACAGGAGAGCATTCCCACTTCCAAAGTAAACAGTATTCTTGATTTTCTCAACGATAATCACGTCAAGGAACGCAATCTCATTGTCGAGTGGGAAGATGAGAATATAGGGAAGGTAAAAGGCATAGATGTGGTTCCAAAGTTCACCTCAAATCCCGGTAGAATCTGGAGAGGTTTTCCAACACTCGGTCAGGATACGGAAGCAATCCTAAGCGAAATACTGGGATATTCTGAAGATAGAATAAAGGATCTCAAAGAAAGAGGTGTTATTGCATGAAGTCAAGAGCAGCCCTTTTGACAGAGTTTAAAACAAAAATGTCCATCGGCGAGATAGATATTAAAGAACCACAAGGCGAATCTGTTCTTCTACGTATTCTGGGTGCGGGCGTTTGCGGAAGCGATGTAGAGATCTGGAAAGGAAACATTATAAGGAAAGGATTTAGCTTGCCTTTTGTCCTTGGCCATGAAAATGTCGGAGAGGTAATCAAAATCGGGGAAAAGGTCAAAAACATAAAGCCTGGAGACAAGGTTATCGTTTATGCAGTTTGGAGTGATCTCACTTGTAATTTTTGTTTAGAGGGTCGCTTCAACCTATGCATTAATATGGCTGTTCCCGGCCAATCATTCTTCAACGGAGGGTTTTCAGATTACATGTATGTAGATTCGTATCGATTTCTCCATAAGCTAAAGAGTAGCGATGTCGTTGATTTTGCTCCAATTGCCGATGCGGGCACGACATCATACTCCGCAGTAAAGAAGGTATTAACTGAAATCGGTAACAGAACCGATTCGACGGCACTAGTATATGGTGTTGGCGGAATCGCACTATACACAATTCAAATAATGAAGACTTTAGCGCCGATGATACCAATAATTGCAGTTTCTCGCAAGGATGAAAAACTAAGGTTTGCGGAGAAATTAGGGGCTGACATTGCAATCCGACCGACAGAACTTGAACAAACGGTAAAGAGTTTTACGTCCAATGACGGAAAAATCTCAGCTATCGATCTTGTTGGTTCCAGGGAGAGTTTGATGAATATAAGTAAATCACTGTACGCAAGGATTAATTCCTCTATCGTTCTCGTCGGATTATATGGCAGTGAAGGGACCTTTTCAGTTTTTGACATTGTAGGGTATGAGAAGAAAATAATCGGAAGCAACTATGGGACGATGCTTGATTTCATAGACGCCAGTAATCTACTTGAACAAAACAAGATCAAATCATTTGTAATACGGCACCCATTAGATGATGTGAACTTGGCCTTGGATGAGATTCAAGAAGGTTCAGAAATCGGCAGGCATGTGTTATGCCCCTGAGCATGCTTTGATCAATAGTGTAAAGAAATTTGGAATTGAGATTACACCTACTGGTCTGTTGAGAAGTGAGGTAATTGTTGAGCAATACCTATTTTTACAGTTGTAACTTGAAAATTTGTTCTATTTTCTTTAATATGTTTTCCAATGAAGCAAGATCCGATTCTTGCATAGTTATTCTCGGCTCACGCATTTGTATACTATTTATAATGCCTCTTCTCTTAAGTATACGCTTTTCAATGTCAACGAATGACACGAAATGAGAAATTATATAGTCAAGGTATGGATCTAGCTCGGATTGCTTTTCCAGAGCTTCATTCTGGCGATTCAACAGAAATAGATCATAAATAGAACGATAGGTCTCGGGAAGGGCAGCTCCAGGTACCGTTCCTGTTACGCCTATTTTTAATTCTTCCAGAAAGTGCTTTCCTACCATCCCACCCAGAATTGGTACCTTTCTACCTGGCGAATTAAGATATTTCCTTATCTTTTCCAGGTGACCGGATCCTTCGATCTTGAGAGCGGATATGTTACTATGTCTCTTAACAAGCTGAGATATCTGTCTGGCAGTAAATGAGATTGATCCAGAAGACCGGTAATCTTGAATCACGACGTCAATATCTACGGCGTCACATACATCAGAAATATACTTCATCAAACCGGCTTTAGCCTCCTGAATAAAAGGGGCAAAATATGGATAAGAAATCACTATGCCATCTGCACCTATTGACTCGGCATGCTTGGCGAGATAAATGGATGGAAGCGATCCTGAGTGAGTTACACCAATAAACACTGGCAGATCACCATTAGCGTACTTCACAGTTTGCTCTGCCACCGTCATTCGTTCTTTGTCGCTCAATTTATAAAATTCACCACCTATTACTAGAGAAAATATGCCGCTGACTTCTTCATCTACTAGGAATCTAACTGTTTTTTTCAGGTCATCTAATTCGAGATCTCCGTTTTGCGAGAACATTGTGGGAATTGCAGGAAAAATTCCTTTGTAAATATCATTAGCCTTCATCTTAATTCTCCATGCTTAGAGCGGCGCAGACTACTGTGCGCAATGATTTAGGAGTTGGTTTCATACAGTAATCATCTCAATATATATTCATTTTTATAGGAAATGTCCGGAAAAACTTTTAATTTGAAAGTTAAATAACTGCTCGTGAGCAAAATGAAAATAGCAAGTATCGATATTATTCGAACAGAATCTGTTGAGCAGCCATTGTATCCATACGTAAAGCCAACAGACTATTACGTCAACACTTTGGGACAAATTTCACCTGTCGAAGCTGCTTTGCTCGATCAGATATCATTCCTAAGGCTGAAGACAGATGAAGGTATAGAGAGTTACATTGCAGTATCAAAAGTTGTTGCCGATTTTGTAATGAAGATATCGCGAGTGATTTATGGTTTCGATTTGACAGAGACTAGTAAAGCATGGGATCTGCTTTACAGATACACAATGCCTCTGGGACGTGGGGGTCTTGTAATGCACTCGATCAGCGCCGTAGATCTCCTCATGTACGATGCACTGGGCAAATCGTTGGATATACCGGTCTATTCTCTAATCGGGGGTAAGACACGAGAAAGGATCAGAGCGTATGCCAGTCATCTCCACCCTCTCTCGGCCGAAGAACTTGCTAAGGAAGCAATAAGCTACGTGGAAGAAGGCTACAGAACGATGAAAATGAGATTTGCTGCTGGACCATCTGATCCGTACGCAATCGAGAAGAACCTTGGATTGGTGAAGACAGTAAGAGATACAATTGGTTATTCTTTGGAGTTGGCTGCAGATGCTTGGATGTCGTGGAATTACAATTTCGCCAGAACTATGATAGGTAAACTAGAGAAGTATGAGCTTGCCTGGGTTGAAGAACCATTGCTTCCAGACGATTTCGAAGCGTATAGTCTTCTTACCCATGCAGTAGAAACTCCAATTTCCGCCGGTGAGCATCACTATTTTTTGTATGATATGAAAAGACTCTTGGATGCTGGAGTTAGAATTTTGCAGCCCGACGCGGTCTGGACTGGCGGTATTACAAGCATGAAAAAAATAGCCGCGTTGGCGGAGGTTTATGGTGCCACAGTCATACCTCATACTAGCAATATATATAATCTGCATTTCACAATGTCTGAGAAGGAGGCTGTTGCCCCCATGTCAGAATTCCTTACAAAGTACAGAGAATGGATGGAGCAGCACGTAACTAACGTTCCGAAACCTGATAAGGGTTATTTTACTCTGCCAGAGGGGAGTGGCTTTGGAATCAAGTATGATTTCCACTGAGGATGCTTTTCGGCTGGAAGTTATTAAAGTAGGAGAGGCTCAAGTTCCTGCACCCGAGGTCTACTGGATGAAAGGCTGGGGAGAATGGGAAAATCTACAATTTCACATGATCCTTGCGCATAATTCAAAGGACAATTTGTTAATAAATACGGGTATGCCACTTGATCTATCTTACAGAAATAAGGCAATGATTAAATTTGCAGGAGAACGTGCGTTGTTCAGATCCTATGATTCAATCAGTCAACTGGAGAAACATGGTTTCAGGCCTACCGACATTCGAAACGTAGCCATGACTCCAGTGCAGGATTATACGTGTGGACGTCTGGACGAGTTTGTTAATGCAACGATACACATAAATAAAAAGGGGTGGACAGAGGATATTCAGGATCCGACAGACACGGAGGTGAAAGATCCATACCTATATATGCCTAAGAATATACGAAATTTCATGAACTCGAAAGGCAAGCATAAAATACATTTCTTTGAGGGGACTTCACCTGTAGTTCTCCTACCGGGGATAACTGCTATTCCAGTTGGATGCCATCATCGTTCATCAACCGCATTTGCCATAAACACAGATGACGGAGTCCGTGTATTCAGTGACGCAGCGTTCAAGTACAGAAACATTAAATCTCACATCCCTATTGGTATCGCAGAGAACCTTCACGAATGTCTGGAGGCATACAAACTGCTTCCGCAACTCGGAAAGGTGCTGCCTGCATATGATCCAGATCTTGAATAATTTTAAACTTGAGTTCCGCATGACATAGTTTAATACCTTTTTTCCAGGCTCTTTCATTTCCTCCCTATTTCAACACATTGTCGTGCTGTGTGTATGTGCATAATTGATGCACATTTATATGTATGTCTCCACACGATTCCAGCTCTGTGTTCCTGAGATACACAAAGGTAAGGCCGGGTTCAGCTGCTCTTGAATACGCCTCCATAGCCGAAAGGGCCATTGAGAATGATAGACATAAGACAAAGACACTGAAGTACCTCGGTCCTGTGAAACCAGAATCTGACTGGGAAAGGTACAGGAGGATATTTCAGGAATGCAGGGAGGCGATGAAAAAGTTCTCGCTCACCGATCTCAGGATAAAGCCAACATTATCCTTCGGCGTCTTCCATGCCTCTACGGCTCTAACGGATCGATATGGAATCTCAGCTATCCTTAAACGCTGTCAATGCCAGTTGAATATTTTCCAAAAATGCCAAAGTAAAGTTTCCAAAATCCTAACAGTGAGAAGGTACCTGAAGGGAAAGAAGCCTCCGGAGTACAGCAAGAAGAACAGGGTATCCAAGCTGGAATCTTACAAAGCGTACATAAAGGAGCGAATAGATCGGTACAATCTCTCAGCAGTCCGTATACTTGAGGAGATAAGGAAGAAAGGGTATAAGGGTGGGTACTCAACGCTCAAGTATTACTGCGCCACACTGAGAAAGGATCATGCCATCACTGCAGTGATCAGGTTCGAGACCGAACCTGGAAGGCAGGCACAGGTGGATTTTGGTTCCTTCGGATACATAGAGATCGATGGAAAAAGGAGGAAACTCTACGCATTCTCGTACATACTTGGCTATTCCAGATACCGCTATGTTGAATTCACCACAGACATATCAACGGAGAACGTGATCAAAATGCACATGAACGCCTTCCGGTACACAGGCGGTATACCTTCAGAGATACTCTTCGACGACACCTATAAGACTTTATTGGGGAAGTCCAGAATGGATCTTATGATCTCATGAAGCAGATCGTCATAGATCGTAAGATAAAGGCCTCAGAATCGAGATTTAACGAAGCATTTCTGCGTTTTTAAAAGCATTATGGATTCAACATTCGTCTGTGTTTTCCGTATAGGCCACAGACGAAGGGAAAGATAGAGAGGAAAATAGGGTACCTCAGGAGGAATTTCTTCAATGGAAGAAATTTCTCCTCCCTTGAGGACATGAATGCACAGTGCTCCCCATGGCTTGTTGAGGCGAATGGTAAGATGAACTCAACAACAGGAAAGGTACCTGCCGAGGTTGTGAAGGATGAGATCCTAACACACATTGATTCTGTACCTGAATTTCGGTACAGTGTAAGCTCTACGAGGAAGGTTTCGAGAGAATGCTACTGACGTGGATCCATAACATATCTTGAATCCGCCAAAGACAGATCGTTCATGGAGATAATCGAGAAGTGTCGAGATGTGGCTGAATGATTTTGATGTTATGGATCCATGTCCTTCGAGCGCATTTCAGATCATCGAACTCTTACTAAGAGTTCTGGAGTTCAGGGTGCAACTAATCTTCCACCATCCACTGGTATGAGAGCCCCTGTTATCCATGCTGCTCTTTCAGAAGCGAGAAACGCAACCATCTCTCCTATATCGTCTGGAGTCCCCATTTTGTGCAAGGGAAGTTTTTTAACAAGCCAATTGAGATAATCCTCTGTGTATTGATCCTTATTCATATCAGTTGGAACACCCCCCACGGCAAGACAATTCACCCTTATATTATATTTTCCAAATGCTACTGCAAGACTACGGGTCATTGAAAACAGTGCCCCTTTTGTGGCATTGTAATGGACTTGAGTTTCCGAGCCTAAAAATATCCCTATACTCCCAATATTAATTATTGACCCCCCATTTTCCTTCATGTAGCTTCCCGCATACTGAGACATAAAAAAAGGCCCCGAAACGTTTGTTTCCCATGTTCTATTCCATAATTCTGGATCAATATCAAATATATTTCTGAATGGACATATTGCGGCATTATTAACAAGTATGTCAATTCCACCTAATTTTGAAACGACGAGATCAACAACTTTTCTACATTCACTATGAGATGATAAGTCAGCTTTAGCGATTATAAGCCTTTCATTTCCAATCTCATTAAGTAATGACTGGGCTTCTATGTCACTATTTCCATAAATGGCTGCAACTAAAGAACCGTTTTCAGCAAGTATTTTTGAAATTCCACGTCCTATTCCACGAGTTCCTCCAGTCACTATTGAGATTTTTCCTTCAAGATCATTCTTCATGAAAATCTAATTCATTAACGCAAATAATGCTTTTAAATTGATATCCTGAATTATCAGGTCGACCGCCTTTCGCCTGCTGCCAGAGAAAATATAGGTAGGGTTTTACTTATCAGCTTTTTTTCAGCTTTCGAAAGATATTCATGAGCAGTGGATGCCGAAATGCCCATCCTTATTGCAATATCCTGCAATGTAGCCTCCTTTGGGAACATATAATAACCCAAGGAATTAGCAATTGATATAGTCATTATTTCTTTCTCAGTTAGGGCAAGCATAGACGGAAGATAATTGTCTATATCAACACTAATTGAGCGGAATGAGGTTATTCTTCCTATAATCTCAAGTTTGGATTTAAAGTCCTTTAAGTCATTCTTTGGCAAGATAGAGATCACCCTTTCAACATTATTTTTAACAATATTTTCTTGAAATATAGAACCATACTCTGACAAGACAGACGCAACCATGCCGTCATATTCCTCAGTGAACAATATTCTATAAAATGTGCCCTGCCCGTTGAGTGTTTTGATATCCATCACTCCTGTAACTTTTTTGGAACCTCGTAAATCCTTCAGAAACGATTTAAATACATGTTTTGAAGGTACTCTTATCTCTATTCCAGCAACAATTTTCCCTTTTGATGATATAGGCTTGCACAATATAGTATGAGCAGTAACATTTTCATATTTAGTGGCACCACTCCAGCACCCATAGTGAATAATGCTAAAATCCACGAGTCCAAATATCTCCTCTCCGTTTGAAAAAGTATACACGAGATGTTATGTCGTTGTTATATAAAAAAATGATCAGTCCGTAATATTCAGGATGTCAGGTTAAATATATTTCAATGATACATCATTGATGAATCAATTTTCTAAGTCTATTGGTATGGGGAGCATAATATCATTTGGAGAATTTTTGGATGCCTTCTTTATTGTTGGCTTTTCGGTAGAACTTACTCGTCTTTCCCTGGCCTATAAAATTCCAACATTGTGGATTGGTCTAGTTCCAGCTTTTTTTGGATTTTCTTGGGCAACAACGGCTATACTTGGTTCACATCTTGCAGATAAAATAGGACGAAAAACAATCTATACTTATGACCTGATCATAATGCTCATTGGCACCGCCATAATGCTAATTAGTTCATATGCGGGATATAATCTTCCAATTCTGGCAGTTGGATATGTAATAGTTGGAGTTGGAGTTGGTTTTGATATTCCCGCTAGCGAAGCACTTCTAGCGGAGATATCCCCGACGTCGCACAGAGGGAAAATGATGAGCCTCTCAAATATTTGGTGGTATATTGGTCCAATGGTTGCCCTTATTATTGCTCTTTTTTCTCCTACAACAATTCAAAATTTTCGAAATGTATTCTATTTTGCAACTATCTGGATAATCTTTACACTTATAATGAGAAAATGGATCGTAGAATCTCCTAGATATCTTGCTCTAAAGGCCGAAATTTCTAAGATTAATGCGGCCAATCCAAATGCAACGAACAGCAAATTAGAACAACAAGAACCATCAAAAACGTCCTTTGGAAACATAAAGATATACAAATGGACAGAACTATTTAGCAAGAGATTTCGGGCATTCACGATTTATATTATATTTATGGACATATTTTTTGCTCTTGGTGCAACAATATTCGGAATTTATCTTCCGTACCTTGCTACTACTTTGGGTAAAAAGGGATTTGTTGGTGGTGTTACTGATGATATGATTTGGTTCGGCTTGACTATTATAGGTATACTTGTCTACTGGTCATTTATCGATAAGCCCGCATTTCCTCTCAGCCGCCGTATTGTTTTCATAATTAGCTCAATTGGTGTGGCAATAGGATTTGTCCTATTCGGAGTAAGTGATCTAAAGAACCCATCACTCATCATTCTTTCTGTCGGATTAATAGGCTTCTTTCAGGGTTTCGGAATGTGGCCCCTTATATGGTTATGGGGGACAGAAGTTTTTCCAACTGCAATTCGCTCAGCTGGAAGGGGTGTAATGGGTGCTGTTCACAAATATTTTAGTTATAGTTGGACCTTTGTTTTTCCGGCTATTCTAATTGCTACTGGGATCAGAAATATAGCTTATGTAGTGGGCTTAGTTTCTGTTATTATGGCTATAAGCACGATCTGGCTTGCTCCAAGGGAAAGTGCTGGGAAGAGTCTAGAAGAACTAGAGTCAACAGGTCCATATTTACCAAAAAACTGACCGTGGTACAAAGTGTGTAAGTATCTAACTAAACATTTCATATGAACAAATAGCATTATTTTAACAGGTAAAAGGTATATAGAAATGTATCGTGACAGTATCTCATTCATCTGCTGTGGAAGATTAAAGGTCCCAAGATCCACAGTTTACTTTGGCGCTTCCAAAAAAGAGATGACAGTGATTTCTTTTTTCTCTTTTTTAATAAGAATCAAAGAAAAAAATGTTCTTGTTAATACGGGATTCCCGAGTTGTACCTCTGAGATTGAACGCTTCTGGATCAGTAATGATCATAGACAAAAGTTTTTCAAAATAGGTACAGTTTTTGATTTACTTTCGCGTTCTAAGCTAAGACAAAGTGATATTAATTACATATTTCTGACCCCAACAGTTCAATACTCAACTGGAATGGTTTCTAAATTTCGAAAAGCAAAGATTGTTATGTCATCAAATGGATTTCTTGAATCCATGTTTCATTGTATTAAATCAAAAAGCCCGGACACTCTGCCAAGCAATCTCTATTTTGATTCGACTACTCTGAATTTTCTCCGCAAGTGTCCTTCAGATAATATCTGTCCATTAGATAGCTATAAGTTTGAAGAGTTGGGAATAAAGGTTGAGCACTCTGGTCAGCATCACACCAGTAGTCTGCTTATTACTTTTGAAATGCAGGGAAAGACCATAACATTTACCGATTCCATTTTTACTACAAGAAACCTCAAGGAAAGATTGCCTATTGGCGCACGATACACGTCTGAATACCCGAAAGATCTTTTTGATAAGCTTGAATTATCAGATATTGTGATCCCAATTATGGATCCGGTTCTTGAAACGAAATATCCAAACGGCATAATTCAACTTTAATTTGAAAGATCATTTCCAGTTTCATTTAGTCTATATTATTTCTACAGTTTTTATATCGTTCAGAGGTTGAAAATGAAATAGAAAACGATGTATTCAGGATTAGTGTTATAAAAACCGACAAATTCGACTTCCTCTCACCGGAAGTATACTGGATGAAATGTTGAGGTGATGGAAAAATTTCATTCCACGTACTCCGGTTAAGAAACGAGAACATGAATTTCCTTATCAATAAAGTGCTCTCAATTGATCTCAGTTAGAGAAATCAAGTGATGATGGAATCTGACGGAAAATGCCCTGTGTTCAAGTATTATGACATCACCTTAGTACTTAAGCGTCTTAGAGTAGAACCCTCCAAAGTTAATAGTGTATCCTTCACTCTGTAGAAGGATTATTCAGCAGTGGGAATTTCACTGTGTAAAGATGCAAAAATATTCACAGACCGTCATGGATATACGGAAGATATTGTTGCACTGCATGTCAGGAAACATTAGCTAAGCAACCTGCTCGTTCCTGAGCGGATTATACGGTATCTGATGTTTTATGCATTGAAGCTCCTTACCTTGTTTGACAGTCTAACCTTATATGGTATACTGTTGTGTCCCAATGTTGTTTGGTTAGGATGCAACCATGGTTCCTCATTCACCTTCCGAATTACGACAAAGTCGGGCAACATCATTTTATCTGGTTGCTCATTCTAGGGAAGGAAAATTCAAGGGAAATAAAAGATTCATCAATTGTTATGGAACCAGAGAATGAGGGGCTGGAGTTTTGATCAGCTGAAAAATGGATTGTTTACATCAACCGGTATTCAATTCATTAATTTTCTGTTAGGACAATCATATTGCTTTCTGCAGTTTTTAGGATCGATTATTTCATTGTGCTTCAGGATTGCCCCTCTAATGTATAGACCTTTTTCTAAAAACTCTCTTGAACCTTAACAGATCATGAGCTGAGTTTTCATCATCACGTTGTCTGAACATAACTGAATCTGCAACAGGACCTTAAGGCGACCAAACAATGCGATGACCTTAAACCCTCACATGAACTAAATAGACTTTTAAAAGTTGATCCCATATTGAAAAAATATGATTAATATCAACATAAAAGTAAAAGATTTGCACCTGCTCTTTCATCTCGAGTACCTGTAATCACAACATCTATACCAATTGATGCCCAATAATTCTCTCTACAGTATAACTGATGTGGTTCACCAAATGACAAAATGAAAAGAAAAATCAGACAGTAGTAAGGAAGGGAATATGGATTGCTATATTTTTCATCATCTGTTATTACGATTTGATTCTTCGTAGAAGATTATATAACTCCTCTTCCTTTTTCTCCATCGGGTGTTCAGCGTTCATTTCGTGAAGACGCTTAAAGACAACCATGCCAGTGTTCTGTTCGTTTGTCCACTCTCTGGCGAACTTACCGTTGAGTATATCCATAGCATTCTCATGCATCATATTTTTGACTGCATCTCCGGCAAATGCTGGTCCATATACTAACTGCCCATACTGACTTGTCCCGGAATGAGTTTTGAGCTGTTTAAATAGTCCCAAGTCTTTCATAGATTCGGCAATTTCCGCTAGTTCACCAGATGCATACATTTCTAGAATTGCGGCTTCTGGAGATGCACCAAGTTCTGTAACGACCTCATAGTACGTCCTAAAAATAAATAAGATGGCTCCGGCCCATGAATGTTCTGAAAGAAGGTCAAGCAAAGTCTCTTCCCTGAAGCTGGATCCTATTGCACATCCTCCTTCCTGAAATACACCTATTGCAGCAGAGAGCCCAATTAGGACTTCTTTTGAATTTCCGCTATAATCATGCCCAACTGCTACCAATACAGGGTACCCTTTTCCTTTCACGTATAGATCTCGCACTCCCCAGCCAATCATTCTTGGCGCAATCATGATAACATTTATGTTATCTGGAGGGCGTGTGTATCCATAGAAGTAATTGTAACCAGAAGCCATAACAAGCGTATCTCCCTCTTTGAGATAGGGCAGTATTATCTCATTAAAGACTTTCGGTTGAATCTCATCAGGGATAAGGACAAAGATCACGTCAGATTCGCTGCACGCATCCTTTATACTCATGACCTGGAATCCATCTTTCTCGGCTGTTTCCAAATAAGAATCATTTCTATTACCAATTATAACTTTCAAGCCAAAATCCCTCATATTTAGGGCTTGAGATCTTCCCTGATTCCCGTAGCCTATAACGGCTATTTTCTTTTTCTTTAGTAAAGTTTTGTATTTTTCTATGTCATCAAGTTCAGAGATAATTTCAGTCATAAGAAGTGATCTTCGCTAATCTGTATTAATATTTGTGCGAACATGTTCGAAACTGTTAAAATAGAATATGTCGTAACCATTATCTAATGCAGCGTCATTTATTTTTGATTAGTTAGAAAATGAATTAGCATTTCGCAATTTATTTCACAATATAGGAAGGTAAGAATCGTATTGGGACTGTACCGTTTTTTGCAATTATTCTCGTCTGTAGTTGTGTTTGTTATCCTTTTGTGTGTTGTATTAAGAGTAATCAATCGTGCCAATTTTGAAATTTTGTATAATCATTCATCATGGATAAACCATTTCGACACACTGTTTTTTTTTAAAAAACAAATAATAAAGAACTCGACGGAACCTCAAAACTATGTCTCAACCTTAGATATCCCGTACATTTATGAGATTATATTTAAATAGTAATTTTAGCATTCAAGAATATGTTTGGTTTTGAAAAATGTAAGCTGCTGTTAAACGGGGAATTGGTGGAAGGAAACGGGAAAGCAATTGTCAACAGGAATCCAACAACAGAGGAGGAGCTTTCGACCTTTAATGGTTCTAACCAAGAACAGCTAAATGAAGCCATAGACTATGCGTTTGAGAGCCAAAAAAAATGGGAACGCTTAACTGCAGTCGATAGAGCTCATTACTTGAAAAAAATATCGAGTCTTATTAGAAGCAAAGCAGACAATCTAGCTAGGATAATAGCTATTGAACAAGGAAAGCTTCTAAAGGATGCAAAAGTAGAAGTGGATTTTACAGCCGATTATGTTGAATACGTTGCTGAATGGGCAAGGAGGATCGATGGAGAAGTTATACAGAGTGATAGAAGAAATGAGAATATACTGCTCTATTATAAACCCATAGGCGTTGTTGCGGGAATAGTGCCATGGAACTATCCTTTCTTTGTCTTTGCAAGAAAGATGGCGCCAGCTTTGCTTGCTGGTGATTCTATCGTAATAAAACCAAGCAGCGAAACACCAAACAATGCTTATGAATTCTCCAAGATATTGCTCGAGGCTGGACTTCCAAAGGGCATTGTAAATGTTATATATGGTTCAGGAAGAGAAATAGGATCAAACCTTGTTAAGAATAAACATATTGACTTTGTTACCTTCACGGGAAGTATTGCAGCAGGCCAAGAGATAATGAGAAATGCTGCACAGAATGTTGCTAAAGTATCGCTTGAGCTGGGGGGCAAAGCACCTGCTATTGTTATGGACGATGCGGATTTGCAACAATCCGTCAAATACATCGTAAACTCAAGGATTGTTAACACTGGCCAGATATGCAATGACGTTGAGCGTGTCTATGTCCATGAAAAGGTGAAGGAAAAATTTGAACGTTTGCTCACGGAACAATTTAAGGGTGTTAAAATAGGGGATCCAATGAGCACCGACGCAGATATGGGGCCACTCATCAATAGTGACGCTGTTGACAAGGTTGAATCAATGGTACTGAACGCAGTTAAAGAAGGCGGAAAACTCCTGTATGGGGGTACCCGAGAGAGTATAAACGGAAGAGGTTATTTCTTTGAACCGACAATAATAACCGACACAGAACAGAAAAGTGAGATAATCCAGAAAGAAATTTTTGGCCCTGTCATACCAAT
The DNA here is from genome assembly GCA_026127925.1 of Thermoplasmatales archaeon. Taxonomy (NCBI): domain Archaea; kingdom Methanobacteriati; phylum Thermoplasmatota; class Thermoplasmata; order Thermoplasmatales; species Thermoplasmatales archaeon. Next base: position 135,547 of record JAJSLM010000003.1, on the reverse strand, counting down.
AAGATCATTCCGCACTCTTGATGAAGCCATAGATTTGGCAAACGATTCAGAAGCGGGCCTCACCTCTTCTATTTATTCAAAAAACTTAGATGTGATACTTAGAGCAGCAAACGAGTTGAAATTCGGGGAAACATACGTAAACCGAGAGAACTTCGAAGAAATGCAGGGTTATCACTCTGGATGGAGAAAATCTGGAATAGGTGGAGATGATGGAAAGCATGGAATTTTGGAATTCTTTAACACCCATGTTGTTTATCTTCAATACGATAGAGATGCTGGGAACTAATGTATCGGTAACTTAGCAGTTCGATCAATAATTCTTCGTTTTCAGCTTTATTACATTTCCTGAAAGATTCCTTAAGGCGACAAAGGTGGGCTTTCTATCCTGCGGGATTGTACATGTACATCCTTCTTAACGCACATTTATTTCATGACAAATAGGTCATTGACCGAAAACAGAATATTTTGAGTCTAAATGTAATTTTTTAAGAACCCATTAAAAGTATCTGGTGGCAGGTCCCTTCCATCTCTGATATATATACTGTGGTACGTATAAAAGAAGGTTTTGAGCTGAAATCTGGACTATTTAAGATCGTTTACAACATTTAGATTCTTAATATAACTATATTGATGCAGGCCAAGAATCACCATTCTTCTTATTCGATATTTCCATGAAGTGAAATAAGAGCAACGGAAATATTTATTGATTCTTCTTTAGTTATATAGCTCAAGATTCTAAAAAGAAGAGTCGAATACATATCTTGACTATAAAGCGAGGTCCTCATTTAGTCTGTATCATATTACAAATGGACGGAACCATGAAAAGGATATAAATAACTATAATTTTCATAATTGCTGTGCGCCTATCCAAGTATTCTTGTGACTTTGAATGCTACTTTCAGATTAGGTTTCAGGATCTCAAAAGCTTTCGACTTTTTGATCTAGTATCCTTGTAACGTTATGGTATATTTCACCCATCTCCGTCTGTTCTAATGAATCCAGCATGGGAGGTGTGCCTGTGATGTCTTGTCCGAGTATGAGTTTATGGAAAAGAAATGAGTAAACCTGAGGAAAAGACTTAGTGTTGAGATAACTCTTCAACATGCTCAGCTTTCGTTGTATTCCAGCTGCAGCTCCTATATTGCCTTCTTTGAATGATTTCATAACTTTTGTAGCCAGATCTATAAAATTTGTGGACCCACATACACCTCCTGCAGCCCCTAATACAAGAGAGGGGAGTAAGAGTTCATCCTGTCCTTGAAACACTTTTATCTTTTTCGGAAGACTGAGTAAATAGTCTTGAAACAGAGTGAGGTCTCCACTCGAATCCTTTATTCCCACTATATTTGAGTAATTTTCCGAAAGTTTGAGAACGGTTTCGGGTCCTATTGTATTTCCTGTCAACTGGGGTATGTTATATAGTATTACTGGTAAATCCACTCTCGCAACGATGCGGTCGAAGTAGGAATAGATGGATTTCTGACTTACTTTCAGGTAATATGGTGTTACGACAACGATTGCGTCTGAATTAATGTCAGCTGCAAATTCTGATAGTTCTAATGTATCTTCTATGTTATTTTTTCCAACACCAGGCACGAAATATTCATCTTTACTTCTGTATCTTGAAAACACTTCAAGGATTCTCTTGTGCATTTTATTTGAAATAAATGGAGAAGAACCGTTACTTCCCATTGGAAATACCCCGGATACTCCGATTTGGTGAAGGTGAGCCATCAGTTTTTCTATGGCTGGCTCGTTTAGCTCATCGCCATTGAATGGGGAAACTGCGGGAGTTATAATGCCACTAAGCCTTTCCATAGTTAAACATCACAAGAATGTATTAGAAATTTCGTACGTTGTCTAGCAGAGGTTTTGTTGCTATCGGAAAATAATCATATGGACTATTCGGAATGATACAACTACTTGATTGTAAAACGTAAGCAAAAGTCTCTATTGCTACTTCCCTTGATTTTAAATTATTAGGTTATCATTATTATTTTTTGTTAAGTGAAGTAAGAGATTTTCCTCTTTTCCTATGGTCGAATATTTCCCAGTGAATATGCGATTCTCAGACATGTCTCTGACGTTATTCCTGCTTACTACGTGTCAATTTTCAATCAGTTGCTATAGACCTAATTCTATCCGTTGAAATACTTCTTCATAAATAACCAGGATTATTATTCTTCTAAGCAGCAAGCTCATAGTGACAGATAGCACATGTCTCGTTTTGCCATCCATACCACTTTAGGACCTTGCTACTATAAATAGCAATAATTAATTTACAATTCAATGGATGTGTATGTTAATTTTCCAATTGAAGATAAAGTAAAATCAATCGCTGAACGTGTTTTATTTGGATGCGATATCTATTGGTACCCTGAATATTATGACACAGAAGTACAGATCATAAAAAACAAATATATTGTCGGAAAAAACACTAAAATGATTCAAACAGTAAGCGCGGGAGTGGATCACTTGGATATTGCTAGGATTCCTGACAGCGTGATACTATGCAGTAATGCTGGTGCCTACTCTATATCTGTAGCTGAGCACACCTTTGCGTTGATCCTTTCACATGCAAAGAATATAATAGAAAACAATTACGATATGAAGAGAGGCGTGTTTAAACAATCGTCTACAACTCTGCTCTATGGCAAGACATTGGGCATTCTTGGATATGGTGGAATTGGCAGGAGGGTTGCCTCTATAGCCAAAGCGTACGATATGAAGGTTATCGCATATAGCAGATCAGGCATAGACGAGAATGTAGACGAAACTACCTCCACTGCTTCAGAACTGTTCGAGAAGTCCGACATAGTCGTGCTATCTATCCCGTTGACTGATAAAACGAGGGGAATGGTAAATATTGGTCTACTTTCTGGGCTAAAGAAAGGTACCATGATAGTTAACGTAGCAAGACCCGATGTGGTTGTTAAACAGGATATGATACGATTCCTAAGATCCAATCCTTCTATATGGTATATGTCAGATGTTTGGTGGAATGAGCCAGATTTAAAGGACACCAATCTGGATAACGTAATTTTATCGCCACATGTGGCTGGAGGGATGTCTGGAGAAATTATGGACATCGCCTATGAATTTGCTTTTAGGAATGTGATGGAATATTTCAGAGGAAATGCAAAAAATGTTGTTAAGAAGGATGACTATAAACTCAGCAGTTCGGCGAAGGAATCATTCCCTGGCATTCCTTAATAATTTCTATCCTCTACGCCCGAATTCTATTTCTCTTACTTGGACTATTTGAGATATAGCCCTTAAAAGATAAGCCCATTCCACAACATTTAGTTTTTGAAGACTGTGACGTCTCTTGTTGGAGAGGTTATGCGGTCTGCATTCCTGGAAACCATGTTTGTGGTACTTATAACTACTCTCATGCGGTATAGAATTCTGTTTATATAGCTTCAGTATGAGTCTGTTTATCGTTTAATGCAGTGCCATCTTGGGAAGGTGAAAGAATATCTATGTCAATTCTATATATATTACACCACACTCATTTATTTAAAAAACGGTCACAAATTACGAAATCGAAAGCGCTAACACAAACGAAGTTCCTTATCTTCCTTTGATTTCTCTGTAGACCTTTATTGCTTCTGGACTCGTGTGCCATACATTATTCCAACGGAATCCAGGAAGTTCTCCTTGGTTGATTCTCAATGCCATGTATTTTATCGAATAATCTATCCGAGTCACCTCTTTCGCTTGTTGCAGTGTCATTAGCTTATCTGAGCTGGATCCTACCTTATCGAGAAGAAAGACGAGTGAACTGGCCATATTATTTTCCAGGAACTTTGTTAGATCATCTAATCCGTTAGAATGACCAATCTCAAGTGCGTTGAGGTATGCCGCTCTATCATGCGGAAGAATATTTATTAATGGCCAATTATGATTAAGAAAATGTATGTTCAGAAGCAGTCTTCCCACTCTTCCGTTTCCATCCGAGAAAGGATGTATCGATTCAAAACCAAAGTGCATTTCCGCTGCCTGATGAAATACGTCGTCCCTCGCAAGTTCATTTTCCACGTACTTCTCCACCCACTTTTGCAAGAGTGACAAGAGTTTTTCCACTCTAGGAGGTGAATATCTAGATCCATATATCTGTACGTTGACTTTTCTCCATTGACCTGCATCTATAAGTATTCCATGGAAGATGATATTGTGTAATTCCAGTGCATTTTTCATGTTTATTTCGGATATGTTCCCTTTGACTACTTCAGCCAGAGCAGAAGCATGTTGAATTGTTTCCATAAGATGTCTTATTGGACGATTTGGTACTGTCATGCCGCTTTCTATTACTCGAGTTACTTCCTTTAAAGTTAAAGTGTTCCCTTCAATCGTATTTGTTCCCCATGTGTTCACGATGAATGATTCTTTTAGCGTTTTCTCTGGCATATTGCGAATCGAGCCTCGATCCAGCAACCTTTCCCTCAGGCGATTTAGTATGTATCTATCCATATTTCGTTAGATATACATATCTGATATAAAAGTATATATGTAATCTATTATATACGTTAAGGATATCATATACAAACACATCTCAGGTAGATTTTAATAAACAAACCATATAGCACGATTACGTCACGTTCCTAACCGGCTTATCCTTTTTTCTAGTAATTGTATTGTCTTATTTCTTAGGGTCCTTGAGATGCTGACGAGTTGGTGTCCTACATAAAACTTGTGTATACGTCAAAAGAGCGCCTTTCAACCTACCTGATACGGATCCAGTTATGTTCAGACAACATAAGCGAAGGGAGAGATTTGTGTATTCTAAGACTAAGAAAAAAGCAATTTCATAATCTATTTTTCGTTTACAGAACTATGGGAGGAAGGAGAGAGCACTAATGAGACGTGCCCAAGAAATGTTCCCAAGATATTAAATGCCGGATTCATTATATATTTGCAAGTTTATATGTAAGATTTCCTGCGCCATGATAATAAATGTAATAATTGTTTGTTACTAGTGCAGTTAGAAAGATATATTTTAGTTCAGGATGAGATTAAGGTATAAATGAACACTAGAGTTTTATCTCCAAAAGGTGCCCAAATTCAAATTGTAATAGAGACTCAAGGCTTGATGTTTACGCCAGATAATCTTATGAATGTTCTTAAGAGCAATGAATTTCAGATCGTCCAAGGAGTTGCTTCTAACCCTCTCAATCCAGCCTTTCCACCTCAGAATACGCAGATCTACTCCAAAGATTCCCTGATGATTTATTTGTTGCAAACTCAGCCACTGAATAGTTTGGTATTTACACTTATGAATACGGTTGACTTAAATAGCGAGAAAATTGGTGGAAAACCTAGCTCAGAAATGATACGGTATCTAATGGATTCGCTTAGCTTGGTAGATGAAACTGTTAGCGCCATTACATTCAATTTTACAACAAGATTTACAGCTACGAGGAAACCAATAGATCAACTTACTAAACTAATACAAACTGACTTTTTTAAAAAATTGAAAAAAGATCCTCTGCTTCAAACTCTAAATGTGTTGTCCATAAGGTTAGGTGATGTATTCCCTCTGGAAAGACAAGGATTTAACCTTGTCATTGAACCACTATTATCAAACCCTGAGAAGATGTTCTTTATTCAATTTACAAAAAAACTTATTAATAGGGATTCGTTATTTGAACTTGTTGACAAATTTCCAAGGACACTTGAAAATTTGATATATGGGGTTGATTCCAATGATTAATACCATTTCATTTTACGATAGAAATTCTTTTGATTCTGTTAATGATATTATTGTGAGGGACACCGAGGAACTCTTGCGCACAATGAACATAATGAAGATGACGAGTCCTCAGATGGCCTCTGTTCAGTTCGAGAATACATTACTCAATTTTTATATAAATGCAGAGGAAAAAGCGTACGAAGAGAAAATTAGAAATCTAAGCAAGTTTATCAAATTTAATTCATTAACGGAACAAGAACGCTTTTTGAGTAAGAATACCTTCTTGATTGATATTTTAGATGATGCTATAACAAAAATTAGAGAGCTATTCACGAATGAAAGACTTGAACTTGCAATTGAGAGTGATCCGGAAATTCAAAATGATTCTGATATCTTGGTTTTGAAAATCCACACGAAAAAAAATCCAAAAGAAATGATTAAGTTGCTAAATAGATTAGATAAAGAGTGGTGGTTGGAGACCAAGCTGAAGACTAAGCAGAAACTTATCATAGAGGAAGAATACGATTGACATTCGAATGGTCTGAATATCTTGATCTAGCCATTAGACTTAATAACGAGGCTAAGGGTAATATCTCTCTCAAAGAGGCGCTTTACAGAACTTCTATTAGTAGGGCATATTATTCATGCTTTAATTTGGCAAAGAATTACTTGATATCCGCAGGTAAGGTACTGAGCAGAACTGCGGACGCGCATAAGGAAATACAACTCATTCTTGAAGACATGTCTATCTTTGAGATCAATAGCGTTAAAAGAAAAGATCTAATTGAAATCTCAAACGAGCTAGCCGTATTAAGATCCTTTAGAAACAAGGCAGACTACAATAATTCTATAAATAAGATAAGTATGATAGCCGAATCTACTATAATTCGGGCAATAAAGATTAAAAAACTCATTGAAAGACTTTGGTGAATTCTTCTGTATATTTTGCGCTGTTGCTTTAAATACGGATTAAAATTTCTCATTTTCATCTGATGCCCCCTTTGGAACAAAATTGTTACTGTGTTTTTTTAGTTCCTCTTCGTCATCTGTCGTGTGTTCTATCTCATTCAAATTAGGTTTTAGGCTATGCAACCAGGAGGAGTTCATTTGATGTCTAAGCAGGTTAAACATGCGCAATGATTTTAAGCGTTCATATAATTAGCATTTATGGAATTAAAGGTAGATGAGCTACTTGGTACAAAAGATCTCGCACTAAGAGTGTGGGCCGATGAACTTTTTACTTTATTAGCTGCTAAGAATGATAAAACTTTCATTCTTGATTTCTCTAATATAAAATTTATGAGCAGATCCTTCGCAAACGAATATTTGAGCCAAAAGAAAAATTTTGAAGCAAAGATTCGAGAACGAAACATAGACACAAATCTGAAGAAAATGTTCGATGTTGCAGATCATTTAATGGACAAAAAGGAAGTTCATGCGATCAGGGCTTCTACAATACGAAGTTTATAATTCTGTTAACGGCAGACTAGGATTCGTTCTTCCCTTACATCTACACGTTCAAGCACCAGATGTGGTTAACTGATTGACATGATTATCAGTTATCAGTGACAAAATAGAGTAATCAGTGAAGCTGAATCTGGTAGATTTTTGATTCCTGAAGGTACTCCATAAACTCCCAAAAGCAGGGTAGTTAACAGTCGAAATAGTTGTTGATTCATTGATTAATTTTCCTGAGATATTTGCCCCTCCCGTAGATTTTGCCCTTACAAGCACAACTGTCACGATTTCATTAATGACGTAATTTGATGCGACCCTGCGACATATTCTCAAGGGATTGTCTCATTAATTCTTATTATTAAATCATCCCGACTGCCATCCCTGTCAGTGATATACTCAACTAGAAGCTCGGGTCAACGAAGATCAAGATGATTTACCATACAGTATTTCGTCTACATCTTCACTCCAATTTACTGTGTGATCCACCTTTACGATTCCATTTAGCTTTAGAAGTTTTCTGATATCTGGCTGTTTGGCTTTACTTTCTATAGTTAGCCAGTAACTCATAGCTTGGTTAAGTGCTTCACCAATGTTCTTACTTTCTTCCTGCGCCTTCTGCTTAAATTTTTTATATATTTTTTTGTTGATTTTCCTTACAACCAGAATGTCATTATTTGATTTCCTGTTCATTGAGGTCATATGTACTACATATACAATAAATTAAAAGTATTTCACTATGAGTTCCCCTTCAATAGGAAATTAGTTCACTGCCAATATCCCAGGAAACTTTCATGTTGGCGATATTAAATTTAAAGTCATGTCTTTAGGATCTTTTCCCGCAAATTATCTACCCGGGATGTTCAGTAGTTAACTTAATCAGATTCGTACTTTTCAATCAGATTAAGCTAGATCCTAGTTATTTTCGAAAATACCTTCACAGATTCCGAGCGAAAATAAACCATGTACTAAACACTATTGTTCACAGAGCTATAATACCGAGATTACCGATGTATTATCTGTATTTATTAGGTACTGTAATTCAACAGACCTTGAAGCTGACTAGACAGATAGTGCATAATTAGAGATAGAGAGTATATAGTAGCGTTACTATACATATATTATATTGATGTACAAGAACACACTACAGACTATGGACTGTATCGAAAGCCAGAGACTACAAATTCGAAAAAATGATACTCGAAAATTATTGCAATCAGAGATTGGTAAATCATCCCTATATCTTTTCTCGCATTCTAGGCATTTTTAAGAGGGTATGATATATTAATATGGGTCATTGCTATTAAACAGATCATGTACCGATATCGATAGCTGGGCAATCGATCACGTAACAGATCCCTGTCCCATCTTGTCTCTTAGTAAATACATATTATATATCGTATATATTGCTATTATAGTTATATAATATGCATATATCAATTTCACTAAATAAACCGAAGTTTATGTTCCGGACGCAAGAATAAACAGAACGCGAATCTTTTACGGATTCATATGGATGCTTGAGTTAATACGTAAAATACAGCCTGTGCAATCAATTCACACCTTTCAGTTTGGTGGGTAAAATCGCCTGTATGCTGTATAACAGGGGTTATACGGCGTTAACCTAAGTTCAAGAGAATCACCACAGAGCCTGCAGTTACTATCTCCAGGGCAAATCTGATCAACAAAAATGGATCCCTTCGACCTATATAAATCAAAATTCACCAGGCATCGACAAAATGGATTCCGTTCCGCTTTAATCACTACAGTTACAATCATGAAAATGCATGGATGTTCCGTACTGATTGAAACAGGTCTTACTCCACTAAAATATAACTTGACTTAAAACCAAGTTTTTTGAAGTCGCAGCCGACGGTCATGGATCGGGAAAGAAATTACATTGCACAACAGGATATGAGTATAACATTGCATATATAACGATATACTAGCTATGAAATATGCGTATCTTACCTTTAAATTATGATCGCATTTCCATTACTCCTTTTGAAGGAGCGTTTAGTGAAGTTACTCATCTCTCCTGTTTGGGTGAAAAACAAAATATGTGGCCTGCCCAAGAGTCGGCACCGAGTCATAAGATGAGTTCACTAAACATACAATCACAGCTTACATGACTTCACTAAAATGCATTAGTGGATATTCGTAGTTCGATAGTGAGTTCACTAACTTTAACAATTTTAAAATTAAGCACTGTTGTTTCAAATCTCATGGTACCATCAAACAGATCCTTAGTCCTTGTCAGTCGACCAGGAACGAATTTTAGCTCTGAAAGTGTATAAACTAGGAACTACAGATTCTAAAGCCAGGTTTAGGTGAATTTCTTGTGCAGAACATCTGGTTATTTTTGGTTTCGCACATTGTGATAGATAAAATGGAATACACAACATGGAAAAGATAAGTATTGAAGATGCACTTGTCGACTTTATAATGGGCAAGTAATCGAATCGAATAATCCGAGGTCCAAGTAAAGTATCATTGTATTCTGACCATATTAACAGTTTCGGCTATTCTTCTAGTACCTATAGGTCCAAGTAAAGTATCATTGTATTCTGACTCTCTCGGGGTTTTAAACTATTAGAGGTATAATAAGAATTATAAGAATTCCTACCCGACAGAAGTACCGCGTAACAGATGCTTTTCAATACTAACTGGTTAAACTGCAATTTGCTTGGATGTGGCTCTCATACAGAGCTACGAGCTGCTTTCAATACTAACTGGTTAAACTGCAATTCATAATGGTATTCCTCTGGAATGGAAGACCTAGTTAAATTTTCAAGAGATACTCGAATTCTTCTACCATCGAGATTCATTATTGTATCCGCATGAGTACATGTTTGTTAGTTAAAAAATGTTTGTAATTGGGTAGTATCTCCGAAGATACTTATTTCTGTGATACAAGAATTCATTCCTGGTTTCCATTCTAATCAAAGGAAGTATCCGTTCCTAGCTTATGAAGATCCGTTCGATACCCAATGAAAAAATGTAGACGAATGTAGTGAACATACTCGGTATAGAAGAGATACAGGGATTCTTCGTGAAGACAGTGACAAGATTCGGAACAAGTGCAAAGGTGGATTGACCTAAAGAATTCATAGGAAAGACAGTATATTTAGAAATACTATGAACAATTCCTTCACACACCCAAAGTCTCTTGGCACTCTCGAAGGATTCACCAACGATGCTCTGAGACTCAAGCACTATTCGGATTATTTGAATAGATTCAATTTCAACCGCGAATCCATCAAAATTATGGATTCCGCCACGTACATTTAAACTATCGGTAAAATATCAATTATAATTCTCCATGAATCTCTCCTCACGATCGTACAGGGGGATGAAAGAAACAAACATCACAATTGACTCTTGAACTATTTCGAGGGATAATGATTCTGTGGTGGCGATTTTTTTATTTCTGTCCATTGCACATTCTCTATTCACATTTGAATTCTTGACGATCTGCACGATAATTTAAGTGCACGTACAAATAATATTTATCGAGTGTTTAAAAAAGTAAAACTGAACAGAAAAAATTGAATGGGAAAGGGTCGATCTTTATCTTCGAGCAAAGCTTAAGCAGCTGTAAGAGAGAATCACAGGTAAATCAAAAGGTGATCTCCGCGCCTTTCAGAGAAAAGGGTATGGTCTAAGAACCTTACTTAAACGAGTCTGATCTGTTAACTAGGGTGAAGAATGGAATCAAAGCGAACATGTAAGGACAAGGAAGGTTTGACATATTAGTGTTCTTTATGTTCTCGTTCTGATATGAGAATCCATCTCTCCTTAACCTCTGAACCATTACGTTTTTCCATTTTATTTCCCCACCCCAGATTTCCGATCTAAATTTTGAGAAACTGCAAGTCTCATGTCGGGAAAAAAGAGAGTATATACGTAGTATATTTACCACTAGGGAAATAAATAGGGAAATAAGGGGAAATAAAGGGTAATAAAATGGAATATAAAAATCGTTTTATTTTCCCACTGCTACGAGAACCAATAAAATGGATAAATATTCATAGTGGAAAATAAAAATATTGCCATAAACCCAAAAAATCACTTGAATAAAATGCGCCAGAGGAACCAAATTCATCGGAATCAAAGACGATTCCTTCGCACTGGTCGAGAATAATCATCAGAAGCTACCATAGGGAAGTTGGAAAAGGATCGCAAGGATAATGGTATTCTACGATCTCTAAGTCGTAATAAGTTTGCATGCTTTTTAATAGAATAATCCTTTTATTGGACCTTGGAATAACATGTTCAGAAATGACTAAAAATAATAATATACTATTGATCAACTTTCAAGGAGTTGAAAAAGAAGAAATCCTTGAAGGTATGGGCTTTTCTATTGATAAAAATGGTTATTTGCTTAAAGAAGATAAAAGAGTTTTAACGCATGATCGATCCAGTTATGTCAGAATTGCAGATGTCAAGGCTGTGTTACCTGGATCCTTAGATGTCATAACTGATCTAATAGAAGCAGAAGAATACTTCAAGAGCTATTAGGAATATGGTTTCAATAGCCTTTTTAGCTTTATTGAAGAAATATGTATCTAAAGCATTTAAGTGGCTCAAAATAAGTTTTATAGATCCTGATTCTGGTAACGTCATAGAAATCAACAAGAATGGCATGATTAAAAACTCGAACAATGTAGTAATTAATAATAATATTTACATGAATATTAATGTTGATAAGACTGATAAAACGTACGATAAAAAGGATTTTAAGGAATTCACACGAAATCTAGCATCCGGCATAGAAAATAATGAGGGATACGGCGTTTCGTTTGATTCAAGCGTTTCGGTTATACATTCCACCGCATTATCAGAGACTCAGATTAGGCAAATAAAAATTCTTAAGAGAGCTGAATGGCCAGAGGAGATATTTAACGCCTTAGCAATAGCTCTTAAAATAATAAATTTAGAAGATAAAGGTAAATATGATGATGCTAAAACTCTGATGGAAAAGGCATTCAAGAGCAAACTTGGTTCGAACATTAAAAAATTTTATAACCTTACAAGGGCAGGATATCTAAATGGCTTTGTTATGGATGTTATGTTTTCTCCGGCAAATCACGGACCGAAATGGATATCAAAAATACTCGATTACTTCCCAGATGCTATTTTTGTTGATGAGAATAGCCATGTTCAGGATATAGCAGAAGAAATTTTAAAAAGACAAGCAGAAAACCTGAAGGAGATATCATTATATGCAAGGGGCAGGAAAATTGAGATACTCACTCATGCCTATTCTGCGTATATAGACAGAAATCTTCAAGATCATCAGAGCGAGAAAAGATCGCCATTTAAAATGTATGTAATTGTTGAGGATGAAGACTATACTATTGGCTGGTCAAAAGCTAAGCGCCTAGTGCTGAAACTTGAAGATGTACGAGAAACATCAATAGAATTATTACAAAAATGGCGTAACGACCTAAACAAAATATAATTAGAAATTGTTTTTTTATCAAATAAGTCTGTTCGGTCATGCAGGAACCTGTATCTTTGGTTAAAAACTTTTCTTCCCTTAGCTCACATAAAAAAAGTGATGTCAGAGGCATCTTGTAGGATTTACATAAGACTCTTAATCGTGCTAATGTTTATGATTTCTGAAATATCCCTAGAATTTTTGTGTCCCCTTAAGCTTTTTAAATTCACTATTATAAATCCCCGTCATAAGATTGGTTACAAACTCTCTTTTCAAGCCACTTAGAGGGCTCGGATCACTCATGAGGGCCGGAACCCAGTTTCTTTCCGACAAGGGACAAACCATGTCGGCAACGCCTGTAGCAACAGGAAGAACCAGTGTAAAGTTCAGCAACCCATGAATCATTCTCATTGCCCTTATGCCGGTCACCTGAACGCCTGCCGATCCAAGCTTCGCAACATAGGTTTCCCCATCGTCCCTAAGGGGATCATGCTCTACTGTTATGATTACTGCTTCAGGCAATCGTGAGAGATCGCTGTGCAGTATCGGAGATAAATAGGAGTTTAGAGCATTATCCTTATTTCTCATGTACATCTCTGCGAACAAGTCAGTCTGATCTCCAGTGAGGAAAAACCCATCAGAGAATTCACTTATTGATTCGGAGAAGAAGTCCAGGTCGAGAGGAGGATAGAATAGAACCTGAAACTTGGGTTCTTCAATGCCGCGGTCCTTGATCATCATGCAGACAACAGCCGAAAGTCTCCGCTGAAACTGTCACCTGCCACGGTAATTCTGTCAGGACTGATATCAAGAGTATTGGCATTTTTCCTTGCCCAAAGAGACTTCGAATGCCGTTCTCCTCGCTTTTATCGGTGCCCCTATCTAAGCTGTCTTGCATTATATACTATAATGGAGATCATTGTGGTAATAGCAAAGTACGAGAGCATTATTATGACCGACTCTGCCACCGTCGGGAAATAAGATGTTACTTGAACTCCGTTGATAACATAGGATGAAATGTGGGGTGGATAGGTGGGAAGAGGGACCGCATCGATCGCATCACCACCATAGGTAAGAATGTACCACGGTTCCCTTCCTAACTGAAGTACGACCTGTTCTATCGCTAGAAAACCCACGAAGAGTAGCATAAATGATGATATGATAGAAACAGGAATGCTCCTGAACAAGGTACTGAAAAAGAAGGCAAAAGACAAACTGGCTAGTAAGAAAAGGATTGCGAGTCCGTAGGAACTTACTATTCCTGCTGGGATTGAGGAGTAGTGATATAAGCTTGCTGCAGCATCTACCGCATAGTAAACGCCAATCACCAAAACTCCAGATGTGAGAGCGCCGAAGAGCCTTCCTACATAAACTGATATCCTTGAGATAGGCTGGGTCAAGATCATGAGCCCTGTGCCAGAATAGAAATCTTGAGCAAATGCATCCCCTCCAAAAAATACCGCAACCACCACTATAACCAGGGTTACGTTCCCAAGAACATCGCTTATGAATGAGGCTGCCAAGTGTGGAAATTTGATGGCACCGGAGAAGTAGACTGTAGCCATCATAACGGAAAGCAACGCCGAAACAATGAGCATTCCGTAGAATCTCCAGCTCCGAACGTAGTAACGAAGAAAAGTAAGGTAGAATGCGTTCGTCACTTTCATGAAACTTGGCTTCATTTGTCTCCGCCTATCATCTTAATGTACGCCTCCTCCATTCCCAGGGCTCCTTTGCCTTCGAACATTTTATTGACTTCAGCAACAGACATCCTCGATATTATCTTTCCTTTATTTATGAAGATAACTTCATCACACAAGTCAGAAACTTCAAACATGAGGTGCGAACTTATGAATAACAATTTTTCTCTTTTCAAAATCTTCATGTAATCGCGGAATATTTTAGATTCTATCGGATCAAGCCCCGATGTGGGCTCATCAAGAATTATGATTTCTGTTTCTGGAAGAAGTGCAGCCATCAATATGACCCTCTGTTTGTTACCCTTGGAGAGATGACCGCAACTTTGATTCAGATCCTCCAATCTGAATGTTTTCTGCAATTCATCAATCTTATTTTTGACTAGGTTTCGCTCCATGCCCCTCAGTGAACCAATAAGAAGAAGATACTCTTTCACTGTCAGATAAGGATATGGAGATGGCGTTTCAACTACACTTGAGATCTTAGATAGTGCAGTGCGTTTATCACTCGTTATGGAAAAACCATTAATGAATACATCTCCAGAATCGGGTCTGATGAGACCTGCCATTACCTTTATGGTAGTTGTCTTACCAGCACCGTTTGGACCAAGATAACCTATGACGCCATTCCCAGATATTTCCATAGAAATTGAATTTAGTGCCTTAATTTTACCAAAGGACTTTGAAAGGTTTGAAATTCTAAGATCCACATTAAATAATCCCTTATCAATATTTTAACTTTTATCCATTTCCTATAGCGCTGAAATATGGTTAGGGCCCTATCGGATCAGCGTTTCTCGGTCATTTCCCTCTTGAACTGTATGCAATACTCAACATCTCATCCGTATATGGGTTCTGTTTGAGCCTGTCTGAAAGTATCATCTTCGTGCTCGGATCAGCAAACTTCTCTATCCCGCGTAGTGCCAAGAATCATGCGTAAGACAAAGAATACCTATCCATGTGCTTTCAATAGCAAGGAATTGGATCTTGAACTTAACATAATTGATAAAATTGATCCATAAAGAAAAGATTGGAGAAAAATATCATTTTCTCTTCCTCATCATTATCGTTACGGCCGCACCAACAACAGCAACCGCAGCTACAGCACCTATGATTATGTAGAGATCAGTGTTCGGAGATGTGGGACTTGAAGATGGATTTTGCTCTTTCAATTAGAGTTTGTTTCTGCCGTTATTTGCGAATTTATCTTAATTCATAATCCTCATTTACATGTTGATGTTATTCATAAATATAGGCCATGCAACTTAAGTTTCTGATCATTTTGCGTCGATAAGTTCGATCGAGTTACTTCTTTTTATTCAAGGAGACACACTCTTATGATTGATCCTGTACGTAAATCGATTGCAATAACCGGTAAGTGAAAGTTATAATATAATATAACAATTACTTACTAAGATGGAACCAATAGGGGCATTCCTACGTGGAAATAGACTTAAGCTATCAGAACTCCAAGACTACGTGATTGATATTATCTATGATAAGTATCAATCAGATGCTTTGTTATACGGAGGGACGGCGATATGGAGATGTTTTGGAGGAACCAGATTCTCAGAGGATATAGATATGTACTTGGATAAGAGATCTTTCGACAGTTTCGTTTCCTCGCTTAACAAGTACGGTCTTAGACTTATATGGCAAGATCCAGAATTTCCAACCACAGTTAGGATATCAAACAATCAGGCTGAGCTCCTGCTGGAAACAAAGGAAGGGTACGCTGAAAATGAGATAAGAGCATACTCAAGAATTGACGGATCTACAAAGACAATAAGCGTTCTGAGCGCAACAGAGTTGATGGTGAGGAAAGTAGAGGCATATCTTGGTCGAAGATTCATCAGGGACATATACGATCTTTTTGTTCTAACGAATTGGTTAGATAAGCGCGATTATTTTATTAGAACCAAGCTTTACAGGTTCCTGAATGAGATCCCAACACCAGTCGATGAACAGATATTATCCTCTTTACTCTATTCAGGGACAAGCAATCTGAGTTTTATCAGTATGGTTACATACATTAAGAGGTGGCTTGATGAAATATGAAAAATCATTTATAGATTTCTTTTCTAAACATAATCTTTTTTCTATGAGTGATGCAAGAAGGTTTCTGTCCCGTCTCGGCGCAAGTGAAAGCTATATCAGATTAATGCTTCACAATATGGTACACTCCGGGAAGGTAATAAAGATTGGCAAAGGGATCTATACTCTACAAGAAAATGAGGCCGTAGTTGGATTCAAATTTAGACCGTTCTATTACGGTCTCGAATATGCCCTTACGATCAGAAAAATATGGACACAACAATCAGTTCCTGTGATAATAACGAGAACTAAGGCGAATCCAGGAACGAGAGAACTCATGGGAATCAAGGTCATAGTACATAGAATCGGCCCAGAGAGATTTTTTGGATTTGATTACATGAACTATGATGGAATATTTGTTCCCGTATCAGATCCAGAGAAGACGCTTCTTGATTTCACATACTATGGGATTAAACTAGATCCTGAGACCATGACTGAGCTCAGAAATAGAATAGATGAATCAAAGTTGAAGGATTATTCTAAGAGAATGTTTGGAAAGAACAGAAATATCGAATTGATACGCCAATGAAATGCTTGTCGGTGTTGAAGTAAATGCTGTGGAACATCAATTATTACACATCATAATACTCAATAATGCGATTTATAATGCATTATATTGCACAATGTTTTCTGATTGAAGAATTACGTAATAGTATACAAAATCATGTTTGGGAACAAAAGTCCTTATACACATGCTTCACTAACAAAAAGTAAGATCACAGACATTATAAGATTAACAAAATTGAACAGAAGGAAATATTGGAGAAAAATATCATTTCTTCTTCCTCATTATCGCAACGACTGCACCAACAACAGCAACTGCTACTACTGCGCCTATGATTATGTAGAGATCGGTGTTTGAGGATGTAGGAGTTGAGGGCTTCTTTGGTGGGGGCGTGGTTGAAGGTGCCTGGGAGAAGTTTATGGATTGAGTCACATTCTTTCCATTGACCGTTACGGAACCTGAGGGTTTTGATATGTTGTATCCGGATATATTAGCGATGGTGTATGAGTATGTTCCATTGGGTAAGGAGAAGGTGATCGTATTCGTGGTAGAGGATTCCGTTGTTCCGTTCAAGGTCACAGACCACGATGTTCCAGAGGAGAGACCTGATTCTGTGAATGTAACAGTATATAACTCCGCGAAACTTACTGATTTAGATGCTGTGGAACCGGCAACTGCGACAGAACCCGAAGATGAAGACGGCCCGTATGTGTGATCCGATGTCGATACGGTGTATGAGTATGTTCCGTTAGGCAAGGAAAGAGTGTAAGTGGATGCTGTAATTGGACCTGAATCATGACCTGTTATGTTCACATACCATGTCGATCCACTCGGAAG
Organism: Thermoplasmatales archaeon; assembly: GCA_026127925.1. Taxonomy (NCBI): domain Archaea; kingdom Methanobacteriati; phylum Thermoplasmatota; class Thermoplasmata; order Thermoplasmatales; species Thermoplasmatales archaeon. The sequence continues at coordinate 117,824 of JAJSLM010000003.1, read as the reverse complement.
ATTGGATTCTGTGAATATGATGAAATATGTCACTTCACTAAAGGTAATGGACACTGTGACTGCAGTACCATCCACCGGGAAAGAACCTGAATACGCAGACGGCTTGTATGTGTGATCAGATGTAGCAACAGTATATGTATAAGATCCGTTCGTTAGTTGAAAAGAATGGGAAGTGCCGGATATCGGGCCGGAATCATAAGTCAAATTATTTCCTGTAATATTCACGTACCATATAGTTCCTGCTTGAAGGCCAATTTCAGTGAAAACAGTAGCGTAAGTAGAGGAGGTCATAAGTGCAAGATACTGACCTGGTAATAGACTGAAGTTGCCTTGAGTTACAATAATGCCTTCTGGACTGTACAACTCCCATACATAATTTCCGGGAAATAGCGTAATGTTGATGTCACCATTTATAAAAGGATAGGATGTTTCATTGATTATTAAGGTACCTGATTGCATGTCCGTTGAGACGTTAATTATTCCTATTTCGGATCTATTATATATCTGTTCCAAACTACCATTGCCATCAGTAACATTGGCAAAAAGCGTCCCATTGACATTATAGTACATTCCAGAAGAAACAACATTATGAATACCTTCAGCAGTGTCGCTTCCAAAGTTGAATGCGTTAACAACCTGTTGGAAGTTGTGTCCGTTCCAGTATTCTAACTGCAACTGCAAGTTAGATGAACAATCGGTAGTCTTTGAGCCTCCACCGGGTCCCCCGAGTATCAACTCAGCATCGTAAAAAGCAAAACCATTGGGTTCGTAGTTATTGCCGTTGACTACGAAACCATGATCTGCAGTCAAATCTCCAACAAACTTAAACACCACGTTATCGTAGGTGATCCAACCGTATCCATCGTTGTACATAAATGCAACTTCTGGTTGATTGCTGGTTGTGATCAGCGAATCCATTTTGAACTCTACTCTTGTTGGATAGTGCAGAGCCACGTCGTTGCCGCCCATCGATAGACCTGCGCAATCGTAATAGAAGTACGTTCCAGATGAATTGGATACCGTGCCATTTCCGGACACCGTGGAATTGTGCATGTTAGCATTAGATGCGGATAAATTCCAAACATTATCTATGAAGTTAATATTATTGGAACTTGTATTCAAATCTGCCACATCCTGTACCCAATATACATATTGCGAGCCACCGTTGAAAAATTGTAGGTTGACATTGAGCTGAAAGGTCATTCCATAAGGTCCACCGGTATAGTTGTTATAGTTTAGCGATGAATTATATGTACTTAGAGAATTAATGCCTACAATTCCCAGGAACGATGTCGTGTTGTATTCATACGGGCCATCGTTAGCACCTATACCATAATCAGCAATACCCATAGGTGCAGGTTCTCCGGAATACAGAGAGAATGGATTTACCTCCAGCCCTGTTGATGGGCTAGCCGAAACATTTCTTACTTGGCCCTCGAAAGATGACATTACATTTTTGGGATGACCTACATCACAGACGTTACAGCGCTGACCGAACAAATTAAAATTATTCGCATATGTATCCCCGAAAACGCCACTGGGATTAGAATGCTCAAATGAAGGCACTTCAGAAACTAAAAGAAATACAAATAAAAGAAGAATGACAACTACCTTCAAATAAATTGATTTTTTTCTACTTATTAAATAATGCACCTAACATAATATGCATTGAATTATTAAGCCTACCGGTACTTTTATTTTTCACAAATGCTTTAATAAATATTTCGACAACATACTCCAAGTTTTTGGAAATTCGTTCCTCTCTACGGATCGTTGCAATATGAATCCAAACGTACTCGTCTCAACATAGACTTCCAAAACATATGTTCACGATCTCTAGTCCCTTCTATTATAAATTTGGAATAATTTATGAACATTGTAAGGACAAAAGAATGAAAGTCGAGTCTAACAAACTTTTTCATACAGGAAGCCGCATGAAGAAAAATATCAATAACCATTTCGCTCAATTAAATTATCTAAAAATTTTGAGAAAATATTGTTGTAATCACGCCTTTTGGGACTTACTTGTTGAAACAATCCTCCATCTTATGAAGACCAGGGAAAGTGCCAATATAATAAACAGAATAAGTAAGTAAGGTATATTGAAAATCGTTACTGTAGCAGAGTAGAACATCATCCCAAAACCAAATAGATAATATAACCACATAAACACCCTAAGAATAAGGGTATTCCCAATGAACGCATACAAAAAATACCCCACCAGAGAAAAAACTACGGAGATTATCCCGACATAAATACCAGCAATAAATCTGTCAGTGATTGAGGTAAGAATATAATAAAACAACAGAGCCGTGAAAAGAGTGAGAACAACTGCAACCACGACAGAAATTGATAGTTTAGAATCCATTGATATCCGACAAGAATTATGTATATCAATATAAAGTCATAGGTATTGTAGGTTTTCCCAGACTTCCTACGATCCTTTCGATATTCTCGTCTTATATGATTATTGACGATTAAAACAGATCAATCCCTCAACGAATTAATTCTCTAGGCTATGACCTGAATAATTCTGGCCTGTCCCAGATACATATTGAAAGGCGTATTTATCGTATCAACCGTAATAATGATATTTTGGAGGATATAATTGGTCGAAAGGTTAAATCTGACCCCACCGTATGATGTTGTGGAAAAATTCGTGTATATCGCAGAATTTTTGATTGTTGTACTCAGCTTGGCAGAGATAGTAACCTCTGAGTCGAATAGGTATGCAGAGTTCCCTTTTGGCGCCCTCAGCGACACCGTGTAATTTCCTGGAAGCAGATCCGGAATGAAGAGATAACCTTTCGATAAACTATTGTCCACTAATCCAGCAGATTGGCTAGAATGGAAGGTCAGTGACTCGTTAAGTGGAATAATAGCCTCAGGCACACTTAGCGAGCCCTTCTTGATAATCAGAATAGAGTAATCGGAGTACTCCGCCATTATTTTCCAGCCGTCCTGCAAATAGGAATTTGCATAGCTATCGAGACTATAACCAACGCTGGAATAACTTGCCCATGAACTAGAAGATTGAACTATAACATAGTTAAAATTTCCAAGATTTGGCTCGATTGTATTGGAATAAGGCGTAGAGTCAGCATGCAAATAATTTGAAAAATACGGCATGAGATTATTCTGCGTGAGAATGTATGCATTTGCCGGTATGTCCTTTCGGATTTCCAGGAGAAAGTTCAAAGCAGGAGAGCTCCTATAACCATAAACACTGTAAAGATGCCCGTAAGAATCGCCAACATAGATGCCCTGTGGGGAAATAGGAGAGAACGGGATCGATATAAGAGTTGAGGCAATGATGACTGCGGCTATCCCCGGTTTATAATTTTTCAAGATGTTCTTAAATTTTGCTGTTTTGACCTTCCCAATCCGTCCAATCAGCCATATCACGGAAAATGGAAGAGAAACATAGAAGATTGGCTGAATCATCGAGGAATACTGGTACCCAAGAATATAGTAGGGCGAATAGGCGGAGAATATTGCGAGTGGAAGAAACGGGATAATAGGGATTAGGGCAGGAAGATACAAAATTGAGATTATTCCTGTAGTCCCTATAACAATAAAAAAAAAGTATACCTTGCTAAGATAGTTCGCGCCTACAAAGCCGAGAACATAAGCTGGAGATTTAAAGAGAGCTATCAGTAACCCGATTGGGGTTGAGGCTGCAGATTCGACCTGACTGGTCGGAGGAAGGAGGGAAAGGTGCGAGAGGCCCATTAAGAGGCCTTTGTGGAAGCCGACAAGTATTATTCCTTTCGCAAGCCCTGACAGAATCAGGTATATGAATAGAACAACAAAAGAAGAAAGTAAGATCATCAACTGATAATTTCGGGTTTTCATGGGCTTCCACTCCAGATAGTCTGCGCCTTTACGCATAAGATAGAATTCAAAAATTAGTATGCATGCAACAATGTATACGAAATTGGAATGAAGAGAGACTATTAAGGCAAGACTGCCCAAATGCGTAATTTTCTTCCCGGTCAGAAATGAATCTATTGCAAGAAAGTAGAAGAAAGGAAGAAATGAAAGGAAGTGAAAATCAAACATCACGGAACCAAATGTTAGCGGTGAAATAAGGTAGGATAAGGTTAAGACGAAAGATATTAGCAATGAGTACCTCAGATCCGTAATTCTCTTTTTAAAAATTCTGAAAGACAGATCGAAAAGAATCACAGCAGAGAAAGATAGAAAAAAACTCTGCAAAATTAGGAGCGATATGGGTGTCGGAAAAACCTTGTAAAGAGGAACTAAAAAGAATATGAATGGCTGGAAGTGAATAGCAAGTAGACTCTTTCCAAGAAGAAAAGAATAGAAGAATTTCCCATCAAGGTAGCTCGACAAAACCTGGGCATGCAGACCAAGATCCCAGGCAGTTGCGTTCGAAGAATCATATCTCAGCACGGAGAAATAAGAGTAGACTACAAAGAATATTGCAGAAAGCGCTATAGCAAAAGAAAGAGCACAATGATCTGAAGTCAAGGATCGGTATACTTTAACAAGAAAATTCTTGAACATTCCATTATTATCATGCAGAATTGGATATTAAGTGTTGTTGCTGTCCTCTAGGATAGTTTTTCTTGTGCGGTTAGAGGACGATTGGTTGTTCCATTTCCCAGCAAATACAAAATTCAATGAATGAAAACTGAGGAACGCTGAATTCATGGTTCGGCGCATACGATTCTTCTGCAAGAGAGTATTATGATTTTGAAAAATAAAATGAATATAAGATAATAGTAAATCTTAAATAGGATTATATATTGTTATTTCTTATGACCGAGAAAAACGAAGAACAAAAGAAAAAAGTCTCCACAAGGAAATATTACCTTTATTTTTCCTCGTTCTTTTTGATCCAGTTTGTTATAACATTCGCGATCCTATTCACTGACCACAACCTTCAGACGGATTTCGGAACAGTCCCGAAATACTTTATTCACTGGTACGGTCTTATGATAACCGGGATAGGAGACATAATTGCCTTCATTGTTCTGCTTGTTATTAACAGGAGACAGTTTGTACTGGTAGGCTTAATATGGGCAGCATTCATGGCCGTCTTCCAGGTTGCTGATATCGCAACATACGCGTCACTCAAGGTAGGGCTTACGGCAGGAAAATTCGCTACCTATCTCTTTGGATTTTCGAAATTTCCAGGAGCGTTGCCATACATTCCCGGACTCTATGATGTACTGTTTGCTATATATATAATAGCTGCAGGATTCGGCTTCTATGTTTACAGAAAACTGCCGAAGGAATCCCCTCAGAAGAAGAACACAGGCGATAGTACCAAGACTAAGTAAATCTCAGCCACAACTATCCGGAGAGTCTGTATTAATAAAACTCATTGCGTGTTTCTCTTTATTAGAGGCCATATGAGATAACTTTTTCCACTAATGATACGGATCTGAGCCATTGTTATTGAGAATAGTTCAATAAAGAAAACAAAAGGAAGAATAAACGCATCCTGGGGATACTTTTTCAGATAAATTCTAAGAATGTCAAAGAATATTTTTCTATTTGTAAGAACCATGGTGCTCATGACAAGTGGGTCCATTTTCATATTGAGGAGCTGCCTGTGTCCGAAATTGATCCTAATCCTCTGACGAATCAGGTCATAAGTGTTCAATGGCAAAAAATTGTGCACTATCGCGCCTGCATTATAAACCACATAATATCCACTGCTTCTGGCTGAGAGACAAAGATATGCATCATCATTCACTACGAGAGGGAGAGTTTTGAGCAGGGACCTCCTGATTCCTATAAATTCTCCACCGTGAACATTCATTCCCCTTGCAGAAAGGTACGACAGTTGAATGTCATGGAGCTTCCATATTATCGCCCCAAGGGTGCCGTGCATTCCCCGCTCTTTCCTTGGTTGAACCTTGGGAACGACTACACCAACATTATCACTGAATGAGGAGAAAGCTCTCTCAAAAATGCCGTGATCGATTTCAATATCTCCAGACATAACAAACACAAAGTCGCCGGTAACGTGAGTAAGGGCGCGGTTAAGGCATTCACATTTTCCCAATCTTTCTTCGTTCTCCTCCAGAATCAACCGCTTATCCTGGATTCCCTTAAGTGATTTCGATTCCCCGTTATGCCCTCCGTACATAACGACAACGCGTGACACATCGGAGACGAGAATTTCCTTAACTAGTCTGTAAAGGGTGAAACCATCATCATAGCTTATTACTACCGCGGTAAATTCATTCATTTATGCCCTCCTCCTTCATCAGGCGATTCATTTTTCTGTATCTTTCCGATTCGAGATAGAAATGGTGTAGACCAAGAATCGTTTCGAATTGATCATCAGGCGGTCCTTCACGGCGGATCTTGCTGTTTGTATACATGGATTTAAGCTCCAGCCAGCAGGAAAGAACAAAGAAGCAGCCTTCCTCGATTATGCCTAAACGGGCATTTCTGGTCTTATTTGAGTATCTTTCCCCGGTTAAATTTTTGCGGGGTAGGGAATAAACATCTCTTATTCTTGGCGAATTGGATATCAAATCTTCGTAATATTCCTGGCCAAATATACTGACAACATTAACAGAATCCTTCAGGGGCAGACCTGAAATCTTTTCCTTAAAATAACTGACTACAAATCTATCATCAAAGGCAAGGCTTATGCATATGTCTTTATTTCGAAACAGCCTTCTTGTTATAAACGCCTTTAGCAACCCACTCCACAACCTGTTCGTTCTGGTAATGAGGAAGATATCTATGTCATCCTCAGCTTTAGGCTTATAGGAAACAGAGCCTGAAACACCCGCAAAGAGAATATCTTTTTTGGATAGTCTGTTAACAAATCGTCTTGCAATCGCAAGTTTTTCCTCCTTGATAGCCTCTTCAAAACTGAAATCTTCTACCGAGTTTCGCCCAAGGGACGGAGGGTATTCTAACATCACGTCATCTACAATTCTGAATATAACCGCATACGATATTTATATCTTTTGTGAATCTAGGGATTACACCGTCGCTGCACTAAATTGGATTCCCAATCCTTATAAACCGCGATTAATTCTTAATTCTGTATTTCAATGAATGATTTTTCTCAACTTGACTTTGAGAAGCTGTGGAGCGGTCGCGATAATGTCACAAGGGTCGAGAATGCAATAATCCTTTCAATGATTAAATCACATACTGGCTCCACGGCTCTCGAGATTGGGGCCGGAAAAGGAAGGATTGCAAATGTAATTTCAGATTATTTTGGGACATATTTTGCCCTTGACTACATTCCAGAATTTTTAATGGATATCCAGGTTAAAGATGATCAGAAAAAGATTATCAAAATAAGAGGGAATCTGTATAAGATGCCCGTATCAGACAATTCAATAGATGTTGTTTTGATGATACGCGTATTCAATTTCCTGGACGAACCGCAGAAAGCACTTGACGAAATCTATCGGGTCATAAGGCCAGGTGGAATAGCGGTAATTAGCTTCTTCAATACGGGATCTGTATCAGAAATATTCGACACGCTGTTCAGAAACGAGAATGATGAATATGACCATGCGAGATCGATGAAAAGGGACAAGGTTAGGGTTCGTCGATCAAACTTTACGGAATACTTTTATTCAAGAGCGCTGTTTAGGCATATGGCCCAAAACTCAGGTTTTTTTATTCGTGAAATTCGCGTTTCAGGAATGGAAGATTACAGACCCTTCAAGTATTTTCCATGGCAATTCTTTGCCGGACTTTCCGATATTCTGAAGTTTTCTAAATTCATACCGCACACATTTGTTTTGATGAGTAAATCCGGAAAAGACAATGATTTGGTCTTTTATGAGGAGGATATCCTGTGCTGTCCAGACTGTCATTCTTCCATAAATTTAGATTCTTTATTTTCGTGCAGTGAAGTCGAGTGCACCAACTGCCACCACAGAGTCGGATTCAGAGACGGGATAATATTTTCCTGAGGACAAGCGAATCGGTAAGGAGTCGATTACTTAATTAAGTGGATAGCATCCATAGTTTACTATACATTATTATAGCTAGTCATAGTAAAATTTAACTATACGCATATAATTAAATCAATGTGAAGACAACTATCCAAATTAAAAAGGACCTTAAGGAAAAGCTCAATGCTTTGAGACTCTACCCAAACGAGTCTTACGATTCAGTCATAAGAAGACTTTCAGAACTGGCAGAGGACGAAGAACCTCTTTCCAAAGATACAATTGAGAAGATAGAAATGTCCCTGAAGGACATTAAAGAGGGTAGGGTATACACAATAGATGAAGTGAGGAAGAGGCTAAAAATTGCCTGATTACGAGGTAAAATGGAGAGAGACAACTGCCCGGTTGTTAGAGAAAATGGAAAAGGCTGACGCAAAAAGAATTTTGGAAAAGTGAAGCTTGTCAGCAAGAACCCGTTTCATTACATTAAACGCATGAAGGGAGTCCCACTTTATAGTTTGAGAATCGGAAAGTACAGGGTAATCATAAGTATAGAAAGGAATAAACTCGTAATCCTTGTGGTTGATGTGGGAAACAGGAATAACGTTTATGATGACTTGTAAATCCCAGCTAAGTACATTTAGACAGGTTTTGACATTCTGGTCCATGTCTTATAGAATTCTTCTGATAATCCTAAAACCTTTACAAATCCGCTTTTCTCGTAAAATTTGATAGTCGGTTTATTAATCAGCGGTGTATCTACGACAATATCTTTCAATCGATCTTTTGGTATTCCCCTTAACAGAAAGCTACCGACCCCTTTTCTTCTGTAGTGAGAATCGACTACTATCTCTTCGATATAAAAATCCCCTAACGAACAGCTATGCTCAGAGAGGATGTCAGTCTTGCCGCTTCCAGCCAGCCATCCCGCAATTATTGAATTGATCTCAGCGACCAGACACAGATAAACATCCTTTTTCACATAATCCTCACCGATACTTTTATCAATGATCAATTGAGCATTCTTAGAGGAAGAGTTGTTAATAGTCAGATACGGACTTAGCGAATTTTTCAGCATAATGTACATGCTTTCAATGTCTGTTTCTACGGGCTTTCTTAACAAAAGTTTTGTAGCATTCATTCTATATTTATAGCTTTGATGTATTAACGTTTTGGTCAAGAATTCTGCGTTGGAACTAGACGAATCAAGTGGAAAAAGATAAGGTAGGTGGCTATCCAATATTCATTCCAGCAGTTTTTGACCCATGACCATTAGAAAGTGATCTCCGAGAAACTTCGTCGGCCACACTCCTGAAAGCTTTTCATCCAGCCAGTTCATTTGTCTGTACCGGTTCTTTATGAACGGAAACAATTTCTTGTAATTTGATGGCGGAAATATAACAGGAACGCCAATTATCTCGCTTACATTGAAGTAGTCGCTAAATATACGAAAGAATTCCGAAGGCGTAAATGAATAGACATCGATACAGAATCTCGACCTACCTTCAGGTACCGGATTCCTGAACCTCCATGAAAGCTGGTTAAATTTCATGGAAGAGAGCTGGATCATAAGTTCAGATAAACAGAATTTATTATACACTCCGGCCACGAAATGGCCATCTTTCTTCAGAAGCAAACTGAGGGGTCTTGCCATCTTTTCAATGTGTGGTTCGCAATTAAGAGCCCCATAGGTAGAGTATCCGAGATCGAACATTTGTTCTCCTTCCTCACGCAAAAGGATATCGATCATGGATGCACTCATCTTTCTCGTTTCAAGCTTATCGTTTAAGCCTTCCAATTTTGCTTTCTCTTTAATATTTTGAAGCATCCTTCCAGAGATGTCTACGGCGAGCACGCTATGACCATCTTTAAGCAATTCCAGAGTTTCTGCGCCTGTGCCGCAACCTATCTCGAGGATACTGCTGTTTTTTGGAAGGTATTGCCTCAAGACCTTGAGGGATCTGTTCCGAAGTAATACGTTTACTATGTTGCCGAATATGTGTTCGTCATAATCATCTGCAACCGTGTCAAACTCCTCTTCAAGCCATTCGTAGTAGTTCTCCTTATCCAAGCCACCATCTATTCCGAGCTTTATCTTTATGATCCTTGAAGGATGGGAAAAGTACTTTGATACATATGCGTCTCCGTATTTGTTGGTAAATTTTTGAATTACTTCCCTTTTCTCTGTAAGATCCCCGATCAAATACGGCACTCCTTTCCGCTTCTGTCCCATCAGGTCCAATGCAGCACTGCGTTCCCTTAGGATATGGGAAGGCCATCTTGCACCTGAATCGGTAGAAATGACGAATATGGTGTCGTCTTCATAGACAAACGCAAGCCTGACCAACTTACCCCGTACATCCAGGGAGAGCGAGCTTTCATTTTCATTCTGAATTAACGTAATTGCTCTACTTAACAAATGTACGTATTAAATCTTATCCTACCTTTTCCTCTGCTAGAATGGCGTCATATATTTTGTCGATCTCGTACCCGTGATTTTCAACAACTTTGTCCCCGACGGGCCTCTTCCTGAAGAGTATTCCTTTTTTAGAAACTATGAAAAGAAAGGATCTCCTCTTCGTATCTGCACCAAGGCAAATACCCTGATTCGAGAAGAGGTATTTTACGGGAAAAAGCTCAGAATAGATCTTCAAACATCTCACCTGACTTGGTTTTGAAAGAGGAGCATGGCCCAAAAATCTCATCACTGCCTGACAATCTATTCATTCTTCCTCAGCTCCGGCTCTATGATCCTTCTGTCAATCGACCCCCACTTTCTTGGATTGGAATAACCGTTCAGCAATTTGAGGTAATAGATCGGTGAATAGAGAAAGTTCTTCTTGCTCTTACTGTTGATGTGCATCATGAATACGACCGTTAATGCGTTTACCAGTTGCCTGAAATGACCAGAAGGTGTGAACCTTATCTGTGCCCCCTGCCATTCAGGCCAGTAGCGGTACTTTCTGTATGTGGACCGGTGGATCATGGAATCCCTCACATAACGAACCTTCAGGGAATTCTTTCTCATCAGTTCTTCAAAATAGAAAGTCTCCCGGCCCTGGATGCTATCTGGCATATCGATCTTTTTCAGAAGTTCGAGAGGCATAAGCGTTAGCCCCAGTGGGATACCGAAGAGAAAATCGTGCCCGAGGGCACACCCAACAACGGCTCCAGTGTTCTTTATCTTAAATAGTTCCTTGGCATCTTTAGCGAAGTTAGGATTTACTATAGTGATATCGCCGTCAACGAAGAGAACATACCTAGTTTCAGCAAGCGAAATTAACATCTTTGTTGCGTAACCCAGGCCAACCTCTTCCTCGTGTACTTCTGCACCAAAACTTTTCGCTATGGAAACCGTATCATCGGTGCTGTTATGATCCGCAACAATTATTTTTCTTTTTGGGATGTGGTTCTCTACCGAAGTCAGACAATCGCGTATGGTGTCGCCCGAGTTAAATGTCCGGATAAGAACGTCCATCTCTTCAGGATTCGAAATACCCATCACTGTAAACATGCAAAATAGGGATATCTACTTTATTGATCTCACGAAATGAATAATCAATTTTTGTTAACGATTCCAATGATCATAACTTCTTATCCTCATTGAGGCCTATGCTGTTGATCACCTTTCCAGAATTTCCGTCGACGACTATAGATATTTCTTTAGATTTATAGGAAAACTTCGCAAACCATACAGGGACATGAATTAATTCCGGATCGGAAACATCATCCTGGGTCACGATCTTCTGAACCATGTGATGTTGTTGATGGACTTTCTGGCTCTGGAGTTGATCGACGTATGTCTTTGCCTCGTACTTTGCTGCATCTTCTCCTATCTCCCCATTCAGAACCTTTATGCCCTTTGGGACCTTTGATATGTCAAATGGTATTCTTTCATCCAGGTTGAAGGAGAAATCCTTCGGCTGGTATTCCAGTAGCCCCTTCACTGCAACTACAGGATAGTTGTAATTCTGGTCATATGTGTAGGCTCTAAGGTTTCCTCCTCCCATGCCCATTCCTCCACCGATCATACCCCCCATTAGAGCGCCATCCATCATTCCCATACCCATTCCTCTGCGTCCGCCCATGGCCCCGCCCATGAGGCTCATAAGTGCAACGCTGCCAGCCACTGTTCCGATGGTCGACGCTTCGCTTACTGCTGTGTACTGCGTCCTTGCCGACACAGTTACGACCCAGTATGGAATGTATGCAAGGCTTACCTGTTCAAGCTTGGATTCTTCCTCGAGGTGGCGCCTCAAAAGGCCACGATCCATATATCCCTTGAGGACGTTGACAAGAGAATCCTGGTCCGGGATCTTCAGAGGAAGCATGGAATTCTTTTCTATATTCTTCCATCCGTTCGTATTTAGGCATATACTTGCTCCGCAGTATTCACAGGTTATAACCATCTCACCGAACTGTGGTTTCAACGGGGCTCCGCAGCTCGGGCACTTGAGTTCTTGTGCATCAGGTGGGGCCACAACCTGGACAGTCTGTCCCTGAGAAGGCGATCCACCGCTATTACCCTGTGATTGACCAACCTTATATCCACATTTCGGGCAAAATACTGCATCATCTGGTATCTGTGCTCCACATTTTTCACAAAACATACTCTCACCTATAGTTTAGCACCGCAATTTGGGCAAAATTTAGTACCTGCAGGGGATTCGAAGCCACAGCTGGGGCATTTAGTCATCTGAGGAACAAGGCTCGTACCGCAATTCGGACAGAACTTTGTGCCAGGCGGTGACTCCGTTCCACATTTTGGACACTTGATCGCCCCCTGATTCTGCGCTCCCTGCAAGGGAGCCCCACAGTTAGGACAGAATGTCGAGTTTATCGGTACAATTGCACCGCATTTCGGACATGCCTTCGTCTGTTGCTGCTGAAGTCCGCCAGACATACCGCCCATCATCTGGCCACCCATGGCGTAACCCATTCCAGCACCAGCACCAAGGCCTATACCTATTCCAGCGCCTGCACCCGCTACACCCGTCGGATTCTTAGCCGCATCAACCATAGCTTTGCCAGCCTGTAACTGAAGATAGTTCACGCCAAGCACAGACATCTCCGATCTCTTATCCACTGCTTTCTGTACCTCATCTGGCAGGTTTATGTTAAGCCCAGAAATTTTGTTTATCTCCACTCCGTACTGCTGGAATTGATCAGGAGCTTCTGCAAGAACAACCTGCTCAATATTGAGAAGGTTTGCAGGTATGTCCGTAACTTTCAGACCCTTCTCTTTCATCTTTCCAAGGGCATTATAGATGAGAATGACCATCTGGTCCTTCATCCTGTCTTCAACCTGATCGGTGGTTTCGAGATTAAAAGTTCCGACAAATTGATTTATGAAATTCTCAGGATTCGATATCTTCCATCGATATTCTCCGTAGACCTTCAGGCTGACAATGCCAAACGTGGGGTCTGTAAACTGATATGGCTCAGTGCTCCCAAATTTTCCATCCAGATAACGCCTCTGAATGTAGTACACCTCAGCTTGTTGCTGGACTCCGGTAAAAAATTTCAGGAGACCCTGCACTACAGGAGCGTTAAAGTCTGTAAGGGCATACCTGTTCGGTTGATCAAAATAAGTAAGGACTTTACCATCCCTGTAGAAAACTGCGGTCTCATCTTCCCGTACGACTATGTTATCGTTTAGCCTAATGAGCCTCGGGACCTTCCACATAATGTTGCCTTCCTTAAACTGTGTTTCCCAGGCAATTGTGATTGAACCGAGCACGCTTCCCCCTTTGTCTGGTATAATCTTTGATTTTTTACCTATCATATATCCTCACATCCACTCATTTTAAAATGATTTTCTCAACACTTTCTATTCTCTTCTCCCAGTTCGTCCTGGTAGCCGCGATCAAATCCTGAACCGATCGCATTTGCTTTTGGATCGAAGCAACGTCGTTACTGTCCACAAATGAGGAAATGTCTGATGACTTCTCCAGGTTGGAAGCAGAATCAAGAAAGTTATAGTCGTATTGATAAAGATCTTTTAACTTGGAATCATCAATCCTTATTGATGGAGATATTCCCGTATACCCCTGGGCTGAATGCAGGATCTCGCCGTCTAGCTGCTGAAGCTCAGATAGAACTGATCCGATCGCAGTGAGATCCTGAAAATCCCCCTCTTGAGCCATGCGGCTTCTGGCCATTTTCAGATTGTTCATGGCATTTTGCAGGTTCGAGGAAACCTGCTTGCGAAGGAGGGCATCCGCCACTCTCAGATCATCGCCCATACGGTAGGCCCTGAATCCGGGAATAAGAAGCTGTAATTTCTTTATAATTCCCATATTTTCTGAAACTACGTCCTCGATGTTTGGATCATGATCATTGGATTCCATTTTCTCTTGACTAGAGATATTCCAATCAGAATAAATATTTATCTTAATACCCATTTGGATATTACCTATGAGCGTGGATGCTTTTGTCTAACAAATTTTATTAACAATAATTTCAGTCGAGGTTTGTGAAAAGATGGATCCAGATAACGATGATATTCAAGATAGATTTTTGTTTTCGCATCTTTCTTGAATCCCTGCTTCCATATTCCGCGATAGATTCGATCCAAGGGAACATCTGCATTGATCCGCGTCTATATAAGCGATATTCTTAATCAACAGCTCTGTTTAAAAGGAAACCTGAAAACAAGGCAATTGAAAGTCCAGCGATTTAAATGTGGACAAACGCAGGAAAAGACGTGAGATGATAAAGCAATATCCCAACTACTAGGCCGATGAAAAATAGGAATCCAAAATTCCTGTTATATATGAAAGCTGAACCAACAAACCATAATGGCCAAGCCTCTTTCGGATAATTTTCTGGCGGCGATTCTGGCCTTGACTCACTAAAGAATTTGATGGTTTTATAATAAGTCCCAAGAGTGAGAAAAACAAGGAGAGTTGGCCATGGAAGTATACCGAGAATAACAAATAACGGTGTAATTATGAGCATTGCAGTCAGTAATACTATCGTAACATATCTTGCAGGCTTTTCTCCAAGAATAACGGGCAGTGTCCTTATCTTCTTAAATGAATCATATTTTATCTTGTCTATGTGCTTCCCAAAGATAACTAACGTAGTGCCAAGCGCATAGGGTAATGAAGCCAAGACAACAAACCAAGAGAATACTCCTGTCACGATAAAGTAGGCACCTCCCACCATCAGCGGACCCCACGTTATAAAGACTGCAACTTCACCTAGACCAAATCTCTTTAATGGAAAAGGCCCACCTGAATATAGTGTTATGATCAAAAGACCAAGTGCGATAAGCACAATGACGATATAACCACGAACATAAACAAGATACCCGCCTATTACAAGACCTATTACTGTTGTTATAATCGCCCACTTCAGAAGCTGTTTCTCTGAAAGTAATCCGGAAACAATGGGTTGTGGGCCATATTTTGCCCTAAAATAATTGTCTGTGTCAACACCTTCCCTATAGTCCCAGTAATCATTAAATAGGTTACTTGCCGCATGTGAAATCACGAGACCAACGATAACTAGGATCGAAAGAAGTGCATTGGAATAACCGTAGAGAACAGCAAAGAGTACGCCCAGTAATCCACTAATAAAAGTCATTACGAGAACTGCTGAACGTGAAGCGACCAGCCATCGGGAAAATATATCGAGTTTCCCAAATTCCTGCTTACTAACTTTAGGAATAGAATAAGTCAGGTACAGCCAGTATCTAGGTCCCCCTTCAGACATAAAATGCTATGTCCTGATTAAATAAAACGTTTATCTCCATAAAAGCAACACGGATACAAACTGTCAATAATTGTAGTAAACAAGAACTAGAAATTCGCGCGCATAGGCTATCTAAGAAAATATTATCAGAGGTTAGCGACGTTTTCTGGTTTTTTTAGTTTTCTTTTTCGTATCCTTCTTAGGAGGTTTCCAGAGCCCCTTGTACTCCCCTCTTTTACCGTACTTTGTGTTCCTCTGCCGAATGGCGTAATATTTTCCATTTGCAGAATTCAGTACTCTCTTTCTCGGTTTTGTTGACTTTTTCTTTGCTGGAATATTAACCTCCCCCTATATATACAGTTATAGGATTCACAATATAATAATTTCTGCTTAAAATCTACAAAATTTAAACCGAACGCGTGTCTTCATAATATTTCATTACAGAGAATTCTCAAAAGAAATGAGTTGTCTGCGGATTAAGTTAACCTACTTCAAAGAGAAGTTGGATAATGATTTCAAGTGTGCATGCTTTTACGATGTAAATAGCACTCGACGGGAATAAACCTATAACACTGGTAATACCCACGTTTTAAATTCGTGTTTTAAATTTGTATCTTATATAAATCGTAAGAGGAGCGTATAGGCAAAAATATAAACAACATTGTCCTATGTATTTCAAAACTTACGTGGAAAGTACCTATTATGGGAGATCTTAAATTTCACATTTCAAAGAATCCTTACCTTTACACCACCATTTCGATTTCGTTAATCTTCTCGATCATTTTTTCTTTTTATACCGTGACGAAGTATCTATCGCTGAACGCATCTGCATTCGATTTAGGTTTAGAGGCACAAATCTATGCGACTACTATGCATGGTGAGTTCTTCTACACGTCACTTTTGGGCGAGAGCTATCTTGCCGAACATTTTTCACCAATCGTGTTTCTGATTTATCCCATTTACTATTTCTTCCCTTCCCCAGAAACCTTATTGATACTGCAGAGCTTTGTAATTGGTTTTTCGGCTATTCCATTATTTTTGCTTTCGACCGAATTAATGAAAAGACGTTTTAATGTTAACCCAAACGTGACAGGTATTGTTTCTGTAATTCTTTCTACTGCGTATCTGCTTTCTCCATACACAGAGAGTCCACTAAGTTTTGACTTTCATCTTATGCCTTTCTTAATTTTTCTTGTTCCACTCTCGTACTATTTGTTCTTAAGAAAACGGTGGCTGTCTGAAGGCATAACTCTGGCGCTAATAGTTGCACTTCATTCCGCCTTTGTGATCATGGTCATCTTCATTCTCCTTTCTCAACTTTGGATAATTATGAGAGACAGAAAGGGAACCAGAGCTAAGATTTCCTATCTTAATACTTCACTTTCCTTTAACACAAAAGTACTGCTTCTATCTCTCATCGCTACTGCAATTTTATATTTCATACTTGCTCCTTCAGTTAAAGTGTTTATAGCAACTGGAAGCTTCCAGCTACATCCAACTTATGTTGCTGTTTCATCCTCACCATCTCATAGTCTCTCTGGACTGATTACTTTGCTTTTTACAAATCCGAAAGTTATAGCAGGGTACCTATTTTCAAATTATCATTATAAAATTGGTTTTGCGTTCTATGCTTTTGCTGGAACGGGCTTTATTTGTTTTCTTGATCCGGTACTGTTGATAACAACCATACCTTATTTTGTTTACTCTTACTTTTCTTTTTACTTATCCTATTATCAACTTGGATACCAGTACAGCGCTATGTTAATTCCATTCGTTTTTGTAATAACGGCTTTCGCAATTTCTAGGACGATTGAAAGGCTCAGCAAACACCGAATAGGTAAAATACTAACTCCCGGGAGAGCAATTGCACTGTTTATAGTTTTGATATTGGCAGGGACAATTTTCGAATTTCCTATGACACCACTTGCACCGCCTTCAATGTTTGTTCAGCATGGAACCATGGCTAATTTCCCATCTTACCATTATGACGTAGGATCAAAAACTGCGTTCCTTTTGCAGAAAGAAATAGGTAATGGCCAACCTTACTTATTAACTACAAACAACATCTTCCCAGTCTTTTCGAATGACAAGAATGCGTACGCTGACGCATTCATTAGCGGAGCTTACTTTAAAAATATGATTTGTGATTATAAGTTTGAGTACCTTGTGAATCAACCAGGAAATGGATGGTCGAATGCAGGATATCCCAGCTTAAATTCACTTGCTTCAAATACAACATTTATATCACACTATGGGATTTTAATGAGATCATTCGGACCTTCTTCAGTTATTGTCTACAAGTTAAACTATTCTGGCCCTACACTAATTGTAGATTAATAATAAGCGAAATTTTTAGAAGAAAACTAACCTCCGATAGTAATGATAAGATTTAGTTAAGGAGAATACAGTAAAAGCAATTAATAGGCTTCTTGTTATCCTCTCTTAAGAATGCCCGATAAGCCCCTTATTACAGTGTTAATAACATGCTACAATAGAAAAGAATTTCTGATTGACGCTGTTAGCAGCGCCTTAAATCAGACGCTCCCAAAGCAATATTATGAAATACTTGTCGTAAAGAACTTTCACGACAAGGGTATAGACAAATTTCTTGATAAACACAATATAAAGTACTTTACGAAAGACGGATCTGAGCATTTTTTCCTTGAATTCGGATTACGAAATGCAAGCGGCCAAATTTTATCGTTTCTTGACGACGATCTCTTCGAACCGGATAAATTGAAAATAGTTAATGAAACTTTTAAAAATACTGAAATTTCTTATTATCACAATAATTTTGAGCCTTTTATGGCAGGCCGAGTGTTCAAGGAAAAGACAGTTACTCCACCCAACCAAACGACGTTGTTGATAAAAAATTCCGACAAACTCAAAAAAATATACTGGCTTGAACATATGCTAGCTTATGAAAACAATTCTTCCATTTCAGTCCGGAAGAATATAATCGAGCCCTGGCTTAATCAGAGCGAAAAACAGATTGAGTTGCCAGAGACCAACATTGATAGATTCCTATATCTATGCGCTTTATTATCTGACAAAAGTATGTATATAGACAATCGTAAATTAACCTATTACAGACTCCATGAAAATCAAACCAGCGCCCTTATACGCAATAATTTTGATTCGCTTTTGCAAAAAAAGTTGGAATTTATTGAAAAAAGTTTAGTCGCGCACAACAGAATGGCAAAAATGTCCAACGGCTCATTATTCGCCAATTATCTAAAAACGAGATTAACGAATCTAAAAATTGCCTATAATTTTTGGAGTTTAACTAAAAAATATAGCATTGGATTGGAAGATTACAAGCTATATCTCAAGGAACACGATATTTATGAAATTCCAAGGATTGCAGTTTTGAGCTCACCCACTTTCTTAAGAAGGGCGATAATTAAATTGATTTATCATGTTTGATCTTTAAAATGTGCTAACATATTATATGAACTTATCTATTGTATATAATTGTTCCACAATGCTTTGCATCATTCTCATTAATCGTTCCACGAAATTAACGCTCTAATCACTAGTCAGGAATTTTTTTTATCTACTTTGAATATTTGGAATCCATGGAAACTTACGTTAAAAATTTTCAGCACGTAATAATTAACTTTTGGCATCCTCACACTGCCATTTATCGGTATGTAACCTTCTTGTCTGAAGTTGGTGCTTCAACGCAGATCAATGTTGTAGATAATAGAGTAAAATAGATCGAATCTCATTCAGGCACTGATTTCTATGGTAAGTTTTCTAAGAGTTTTTTGAATGTTTTATTTCCAAGATATGCCCATAGCGATTTGACCAATTATCTTAAGGGTCTAGATACAGATCACACCATATTTCACTATGCGTCCCAGAGGGATGTTATGTTTAACTATGAAGCCAAAACACTTTTTACAGTGCACGATAATCCATTTTCACTTTTCAAAACCGACCTTTATTTTAACGGCAATGACAACATAAGAATTCAAAAGCTACATAGAATACTCGGAAAATTCATTTTCGATCCCAACTGTCTAAGGTCTCCATACATTACTACTAACACTGATTATGTCAAGAATTCACTCATAAGATATGGATATAGAGGAAAGATCGAAACAATACACCATCCTATTTCCAATATTTTCAAGGAACTTACTGAAGCAAAAGAAAAATTAAGAAGGGAACTTAATCTTCCAACTGATAAAGTATTATTACTCAGCGTTTCTACTAATGTTTTAAGAAAAAATCTGAAGTTAACTAGGGAATTGAGTAAAAGGATGGACACCAAATATAGGATTGTCAGGGTTGGTGAGGGCATTGGAGACAGCATAAATTTCAACGGTATTGATGATGTTACTCTAAATAAAATCTATAACGCTTGCGATGTACTTTTGTTTCCGAGCCTTGAAGAAGGCCAAGGACTACCGGTATCGGAAGCGTTGAGAGCAAGGCTTCCTGTTGTTGCCTCCGATATACCAGTTTTGAGAGAAATAAGTGGAGATGCTGCAATATATATAGATCCTTTTGATGTTGATTCTTATTTTAATGGAGTGAAAGAAGCACTAAACTCTAGTAACATCCTTAGAGAGAGAAAGGTTTAACACAATCAGAAAAGTATTCTTTTGATGTTTTCAAAAATAAAATGAACATGCCATATGGACGTATAGCCGGGGCTAAAAACAAAACCTAGAATAATAAATACTTCTCATTTATAATGTGATGCGAGTGATATATTCCAGATTTCAATGATTACTATTGCGTGCGACCTAAGAGATTCCGTTTTGGGCAGTGCTAATTGCATCATAAACAATCCTCCAGAAGAGATAATTCCCACAATTTAATTTCTAGTTGTCACATCGTTTTAATAGAACTGCAAATGTCGACGAAAATTTGAAAATGGAATTTCTAGCTAGAATCTTAACTGTTCATTCCTTCACTTATCGGTAAACTGATATATATGATCATAAGGATTAGGATTATTTCTTTGTTCTTGAACGCAAATTTTAATGCTTCTAGCAAAGAGACTCTGCTTTTTATATCATTAAAACCATATTTTTTTATTTCCCGCAATATCCCTATTCTTTGCTTATAAACTCTTGCTTGTATATGTTCGCTATAATCCCAACCAAAATATTGAATAAAACCGCAATACTGATGGACTAAATGTTCCATAATATCAATTCTAGATCTTGCTGACTCAATGTCATTTCCTATCTTTCTGGATATACTACTCTTGTGAATTCTAAAACCGGTTAGTTTATTCTTTAGCACTAAGATGCTCTTATCCGATTTCAAAGCCAATAAGAAGAAAAAAGTGTCCGGGGAAATATCCACGCTTTCTCTGAGGTATTTTAAATCGCCCTCCTTCATTATTCCCCTTAATATAGACATTGAGCTCAAGTTGAAATCCACACCTCGATCACTGAGGTAGCCTAAGCGTTTTCTAAACTGTGAAGGGGCTATGACGGCGTCGCGTATAATGGGCAGTCTCATGCCTATTTGAGACGCTATTTTTAGCTTATCTTCTTTAATGGGATTTTCGCTTGTGTCTATGAAAAATATGTTGTTCTTAATAAGAGAAACGTTATTGCCCGAAAACTTTTCATAAATTAACGATAATTTTTCCATAGAAAATATATCATCATCATCCAAAAAGCAAATGATCTCACCCTCAGAATTGACAATGCCAGAATAAATAAACTCTCCGAGTGTACTTTCACTTAGCATTAGGATACTCTTGTATCCAAAGGATCCTATAATAGAATCTATATCCTTATCTTCAAAGTCCTTAACTATAATGACTTCATATTTATCCTTCGAAATGTTCTGCTCTTCTAATGACTGTAAGGCTTTCAAGATATATTGCCTTCTTTGGTAAGCTGTGACTATAACTGAAATTTTCATTTGAGTAACTAAGTATGTTATAGAACGTGCATAATTAATTTTTTTTACTTAATTGTAGATACAATAGACATTTTCGTGCTCAGAACTATGACGTAATGAAACCAACTAACACTAAAAAAATGTTCAAGTATACAAATTTATCGTTGACTCCAGATATACAAAGAATTCAGTCAATCCACTATTTAGAGAACTTTGTTTAATCCATAGAGTAATAGAAGTGTTTCATTCAAGTTTTCGAAGTCACAATACGTGTTCCAGAAAAGAAAACGTGATATTGTCCTTTCAGAGAATAAATAAAGAGAAAAAATTAGAAACTGTTTTAGAAACGGCCAAAAGGTATGATGATAATTTCATAATTGCGGGTACAGTAAATGAAGGTGATCGGGAATATTACAAAAAAATTGGTCAGAGAAAAGACGGACAATGTCGATATAGTGCCTAGTCCGACAGACAAAGAAAAAAGAAATCTATTCCTCACGTCTAAAGTTTTCTTGCATACAAACAGAAAAGAACATTTTGGTATTAGCATTGTCGAAGCCATGTCACATGGTTTAGTTCCTGTTGTTCCAAAATCAGGTGGACCTTGGATAGATATCATAGGAATGGGGAAATTTGGATTTGGATATTCAAATAATGAAGAACTGATACAAGTACTAGATGAGGCAATGAAAACTACACAAGCTTTTCAGAAACAAATATTAGATTCAACAGCAAGATACTCTTTCGAGCAATTCCGATTACACATTAATTCATTTGTGCTCGATCAAATGAAAAATAATAAGTTACCTTAGCTTACAAAGTCCAAAAGAAATAAGTTTAACTAAAAAGAGCATTAATCAGATGTTCCTATAAGAATTTAAATTAGTCCAAAGGCGGATCCTTTATTGTAAATCTTAAGAGTCTTCCGAGCAGGTATTCAGGTAATCCTACGAAAATAGCCTTTGAGCCCTTAAGTTTATACTTAACCATCAGTTCGGAGTAACCAATATTATTGACAAACAGTATGTCTCTCGTTGCTATTACTCGTCTTTGGATCCGCCTGAATACGTTGTTCTCATACCTTGCTTCACTTCCGGAGCCCATTCCCTTAATCTCCAAACATTTGATAGGGACATCTAGTGATACAACTTTTAAGAGATTGAGTTTATTAGCCTTTTTATTAAAATAAAGATCTTCAGCATAGTTGAGGTCAGGAAAATTACCTACCTTCTTAAAGAGTTCTCTTCTGCCGACGTAAAGAGTGGCGTTACATTTTTTCCCTGGGATGATGTAATAAAAAATTTTACTCGTATCTGACTTTTCATAGTACTCTACAGCCCTGTATAAACCCACGTACCCGACATCAAACTCTATATGAATTATTATTTCACCATGTGAGAGATCTATTGCCGTTTGAAACCCTTTTCCTCTTGTGCACTTTTTGCTGATAGCTAATACCCGTTCCGGGTATGCTTTCAGTTTTTCAAATGTTCCATCATCAGAATCGTTGTCTACTACAACAATTTCGTAATTATCACCTAAAGAAAGCAACGGATCAATGAAGTCTTCAACTAACGAGACTGATCTATAGCTGGTAGTGCAAATTGAGTACTTAATTGGCATAGCGAAACATGGATGTCTTTTACTTATATATTTTCACGGTGTGGTGAGCCTTTGAGCATCGGAATACCCTTTGTCAAAGCCTGCAAGGTAAATACGCGACTTAAACTGCTTTGTACTTTAAACATCCATCAGAAAGATTTGCTTGATTTTGAAAGTGACCGTATAACCGAAAAAATGAAATTGGAATGGCACTTTCTGATATCGGCAAGTTGGAGAGCGGAGCATGATAATTTAGAGGTAATATAGATCTCCCATAGAATGCATTTCTCAGTTTTGGAAAAACCATAGAATGACCTATGAAGTAGCTCGTTTCGTTTCAATATTTTTCGCAACCCCGTACATGTATAGAAATAACCAGAAGAATATGCTTGCTCTCTCTTCTACATTTGAAGAACACAAGATATAATTCGAGCAAAGTTAGTAGCATAATTCTTAAAAATTATGAATATTGATAGATCGGAAATTATTTTAGTATTACAGTCATAACCAATTCATTCATGGCCAATAGTTGGTTACATCGTATAGAAACTTTTTCAGGGCATTTTTTGAGGATATGTCTATCAAACCTGCCGTTATCGCTTTATCATGACCATTATTTTGAAAAAGGTGTCTCTTTTACTATCATCACCAAAAATGACCCATGGCTTCTTGAGTCTCTTGTGTCAGTACATCATCTTGCCGACGAAATTGTGATTATAGATTCATCTGACGATGCTGATTATATCAAATATAATAATATGATTGTCAACAAACTAAAGGATAAGATCGTAATAAAGTACTTTTTCGAAGATATGAGAATAACTCAGGCTAGACGAAGAGCCAAGAGTGAATCGAGCAAAGAGATCATAGTCCATTGGGACGCAGACATGGTTGCGTTAGATAATGGAACCGGGAGCTTGAGTGAAATTATCAATCTTGTCAAGTCTATAAAAGTTAAAAAAGTTGCGTATTTTCCCCTCTTGACGCCATATAATGATCTAACTAAGGTCGTCACAAAACCTATTGATGTTGAAGGATGGATCTTCTCGAATACCACCAAGGAACTTTACAGGCCAAGATCAGCTAATCTAGATTCCAAAAAATTTGTTGAAGGATTTTCCCCACCGAAATATTTTAGGAGAATTGTTCTCAATTCCTTTGGTGGGATACACCTTAAGTATGTGATGCCATCTGAAAAAGCCATATATAAGCAATATGATGGATATCTTATTAATGATAAACTTGTTGAAGAGTATGGTGATTATAAATCAATAAGAGAGAATCTAAAAGAATTTTCTCCTGATGAGGAACCAAACTGGGAACCGTACAATGAAAGCGTTCACGGATCGTATCCAAAGATTCTGGAAAGATTCGTTGGGCTATCAAAACCGGATATACTAAAGATTAAACAAGACGAAATTAAGAATATGACAATCGCCAGCAGTATTGAAGAAATGATACACTCCTGAATCTTAATACCTGCTAAGTTATCCACATGTTCCTCTTAGAATGGGGCCAAATTCACACGATGGAATGTATTGAAGCCCACCTAAAATATTTGATGGGGGGACAAGGATCGGTTTTGTATTTGGGCGTGGAAAATTAAAGCTTTATGGCATTAACCAGTCACAGAGAGTATCTAACCAATCACACAGTATTGCCACATGACAAGAAGCTATTAATGACACGTTCATTTTTGAAACAGGAAAATATATTCATGTTTGAAGACATAGAAACCGCCTACTAAAGCCCTGTAGCGCCACAACTCAGAAGAATTCATTTTTCCTCGCGTCATGTCATAATTCTTTACTATTATAGATTTCAAGCCAAATCCCGCATCAAGAAATCTCTGCATGGAATAAAAACCAAGAGGTACCCACTTCCCCTCGCTGTATTTATCGCCGATAACCAATGCAAGGTACCTCTCATCCCCTAACACCGGTCGAAGAAGTTTTGCTAATCGACTCATACCGTCCAGAAAAAGCTCCATAGAGGCAAAGTTTGAGAAGTTCCTGTCATTCTCACTGAATTTTATTATGTCCCAATACGGAGGATGCAATAAAACAAACTGAAATGATTTGATACCCAACTCATCGACTAATGCCAGATAGTCCACGTCAAGATTATCTGACATGATAATCTTAGTTTTAGAACTATAAGTATCCTTGGTTTTTTTGAGATTTTCCTGAGCCTGCTCAATAGCCTTATCTTCCAGATCGATGCCGACTGAATTCCGGCCGAGTCTCCTGCACTCAATCAGTGTTGTCCCGCTTCCCATGAAAGGATCGAGAACCCAATCGCCCCTCTTCGTAAATCGCAGAAGCAGCTGATGCGGTATCTGAGGAATAAAGTTCCCCCAATATTTGGCATTGTGTCCTTCTCCTCGTTCCCGTTTGTCAAAAGTCCACAAACTGTCAGTGATTATGTAATCATATTCCTTCCAGCGATTAAGATTAATGTCATTGAATTTTGATGTTCTCTGCTCCGTAATCCCCTTAATTATCCTTTTAACGTAATGCTTGGCTCGCTCCGCAGTGAACGAATTAACGACTTGTTCCAGATCCGACACGTTTACCTCTAATGCGCTTTCTAAGGGATTATGGCCTATGTCCTGATTAAAGACTGGTTTGATTTCCTCGATTCTTGAAATTATCCACTTCACTTTCCTTCTTATCTCGCCTATATCATTGTTATCAAGCACACTGGAAAGAGATTTTACTATGTCTTCCCTTGAGGCAACGATAGGTGAGTTATCGAGGTCCAAGATCGATTGAATATCACGTGACTTCTTTTTTCGCATTATTATTGTGTAATAGCCTGGGACGTTTAAATATTGTGAATCCTCAGCATTGTCTAATAACGGGATCAGAGCTTGCTATAACGTGAAGCTTCATTATAGCTATTTGGTCAAAGTTAGAACGCTTTAAGTAAATTTTACGTTAGAGCCTAATGTTATCGAAAATTATTTCACTTTCTTTGGGCTTTCCAGGTAATTTGTGACGATTGCCGATTTTATTATTTAAAAACTCATGGTAGTATTAATTTACTTCGTATCTCTTTCATCGTAGATGGATTCGATCAGAGTTTTGAGGATAACTGCCAGAACGGATGCTCCTGGAGGAGTGGAACAGTACATCCGGGAAGTTAATGGTATGCTCGCCAAGACCAGGGTAGATACATACACTATTGAAATTACAAGTTCGAACACGAAATTCGACTATGGAAAGGAGAGCACAGTAATAAAAATCGATAGCTCAAGAATCAGAAGATTCATGAACGATTCTATTCCTAACGAACCCCTACTCAACCGCATAGAGGAAGTTAAAAAAACCTTCAATCCGGACATCATCCACCTACACAGATTCCGGATAGGATATTCATCCATCACTGAATTTACTAAAAATATGGACAGGCCTGTAATCTTCACTGCACACGATGCCGATCTCATTTGCCCACTTTCGACTCTTGTAATACCAGATGGCAGGATATGTGAAGGTGGAATAAAACCAAGGTGCGCATTTACAGGTTGCAAGGTCGAAGTAAATTTACCATACGAGATGATGCGTTACCGTGAGTTTATTAAGCATTTGTCTAAGCGCATAAATCTCTTTGTTGCTCCAAGCGAAGCCCTCACCAGGTACCTCAGATCGTTCAGCATAGAGAATGCAAAGGTGTTGAGGTCTTTTATCCGATTTCCTGATCATGTATCTAAGCTGGGAAAGGATGGAGTTTTTGGCTACATAGGCAGGATAGTTCCGGAAAAGGGGATGAAACAGTTGCTCCTAGCGTGTGAACTCATGAAAAGAAGAGGGAGATCATTTAAGTTGCTCATAGCCGGAACGGGAAAATATTCTGCATTCGTCAAAAGTCTCATAGATCAAAATCACTTGGAAGAGAACGTTGAGATGCTCGGGCAGATTTCTGGAAATGAGAAGGAGCAGTTCTATTCTGATATTCAATTTTCGGTTATACCTACCATTATGTTTGACAACATACCGCTATCTGCGGGCGAGTCTATGGTGAGGGTAAAGCCAGTTATAGCATCTGATATAGGGGGAGTATCAGAACTTGTACATGATTGCGTCAACGGCATTCTTGTGAAGCCGTACGATATAGGTAACCTCGCGGACGCTATAGAGTATATGATGGATCACGCTTCTGAACGGGAGAAAATGGGAAAACAAGGAAATAAAGACGCTAGGGAAATTCTGAATCCAGATAGCCATTTGAAAAACCTATTGAAGATATACGATGATCTTCTCTCAGGAAAATACCCATGTAAGGCCTCAGACTAATCTTACGTTACCTTTCCGACTATGCCATGAATATTTACTTCAAATTAAAATAGCTCAGGAGATCCACCAATGTTATTGTAAAGCTTTGGTAAGAATGTCCACTATCTCCTTTCGCATCACTTCGTCTGGAGGGCGCTTCCCTGCTCTTATCATGTCCCTAATCCTAGACATGCTCAGTGCAGATTCTTCAGGAATTCCATGCCTGCAACTACGCTCTGATACTACCGTTGCACACTTTTTGCAATAATATATTTCTTTGAACGGTATAATGTTGATTCCTAGATCAAGCGAAGATACGAACTCCTGCGCTGCGTAAGGTGAATAATACTTTCCAACACCTGCCATATCCCTGCCTATCAAAAAGTGCGTGCATCCATAATTTCTTCTTATTATGGCGAAAAATGCTGCAGCCTTTGGACCGGCATAACGCATTGCAACGTGCAGAGGACGGAGCAAAACTCGGTCATGGGGGTAGAAATTATCAGTTATGTAACGGTATGATTCCATAATAGTGTTTTCGTCAAAATCGCCAGGTTTTAATTCACCAACGACTGGGTTTATAAATAGGCCATCCATGATCTCCAGAGCAATTCTTTGAATGTACTCATGCGCGATATGCGGTGGGTTTCTGGTCTGATATCCTGCAATCGTTTTCCATCCTTGTTCTCTGAAATATTTCTTTACCTCTTCTGGTGTAGGATCGCCACCAAGGCTTTCAAGGCTGCTAAGCAGCGTTAGTTTGCCTGATAAAAATTTTCCCTTGAATGAACGCATCTGTTTAACACCTGGATGACTTTTATCCTCGGTCATATACAGTCTGCTTGCAATATCTCTAACATCAGGTTTAAAAATACTTTCTAGTCGCATACTTGCAAACGTCTCTCCCCTGTATTCGAGAAATATCTCGTCTCCTCCCTTAAAATTTTGTTCATTCTCCACGTGAAGGAATATGGGCACCGTCCATGTTTTTCCATCCGGGAGATGATCAAGAGTTAGAACAGAATTTATTTCGTTCTCATCCATGAATCCTCCAAGGGGTTTGTAGGCCCCTGTTCCTATTTTCTCCGCATCCATAGCGAAATATTTTGAAATCTCTAAAGAATTAGACCTCCTCTCGGAATCAGTTAAGAGAGCAGACTTTTTACTGTTCACTTCACTACTCAAGTCTATTCCCTCGCAGTATGAAGACCGCATTCCTTTATTCCCTCTTCCCACCACCATCGCCCGGCTCTCTCATCTTCTCCCGGTTTTACGGCCCTTGTACACGGTTCACACCCTATGCTGACAAATCCATGATCTATCAGGTGATTATAGGGCACGTCATATTTATGCAGGAAAGAAACCACTTCCGGAAAAGTCCATAGAAGTAACGGATTTACCTTGTATATCCCGTGGTGCAATGGATCCGGTTCAATTTCGTTCATCAACCTACGAACCTCAGTTTGGTTTGACCTCACCCCGGTGATCCAGGCACTATAACCCTCAATGGCGCGACCTAAAGGCTCCACTTTTCTTATTTCACAGCATTCATGTCTGTTTTCCCTTGAGAGATAGAATGAATTCGGACCTTTCAACGATGTAAAACTCTCAAGTTTAGAATTATCCGGAAAGAATATCTTTACTTGTACTTTGTATTTGTTTCTGACGTCCTCTATCAGGTTATATGTCTCCTGGAATAGCCTTCCTGTATCTATTGTATGGATCGGTATATTTAGATCCTCTGAAGCTATGACATGTAGTACTACCATGTCCTCTGCACCAAAACTTGATAAAAAAACTATATTGTTGTCGAATCTATCCATAGATTTTTCCAAAAGCTGTTTTATGCTTAGATATTTTTCATCTTCGTCCATTAGTTTTCAGCGTTTAATCAGGACCCTAACAATATCGTTTTCCATGCATGAAGATCACCAAAACAATGTGTAATATATTCCTATTATTTTCGCAAAGCGTATGAGGAAATTTCATATTGTTCTATTAGATATCGGAGCATGAAATCCTCGATTGCCGATTTCATTGACCGTTCAACAATAAAAGACACGGTCACGATGATAATTGACAGGCTCGCATTCCCTACTGAGGTCCTTTATTACTCCGAGCACAGCAAGAATACAATTGTGAAAATTGGATGGGGACTTTCGCTTATCGTCGACGAAAACATTCTTGTAAAGAGGGTCGGAGATCTTAAAGCTCATAATTTTCTTGTCTCAAATGGAGGAACAACGCTGGAAATAGCTTATTCTAAGGGCCGCTTAGATAACATTTTGAACAGGCTTAAAAGGAATGGATTCGACACAATCGAGCTTAGCGAAGGCATAATTGAAATGCCAGAAAATGCAAAAAAACGAATCTCAGAATTTGCACATTCAAACGACATGAGATTGCATATAGAGATAGGTAAAAAGAATCCCCGTAACCAACTCTCGCTTGAAGAAACCATTTACAAGCTGGAAAGGTCACTGGACTTTGATCCTGACACACTCATTATTGAAGGGAGGGAGACGGGAAAGGGTGTGGAAATATTCGACAACAATGGCGAAATAAAATGGGACTGGGTAGATCGAATCGTTTCCAGCATAGACAGGAGAAAGCTCATGTTTGAGGCACCACTGGAATTTCAGCAGGCCCAATTAATCCTCCGTCTTGGCCCAGATATAAATCTTGGAAACATATCCTTTGGGAGCTTTTATGCACTGGAAACTCAAAGACTCGGCCTTAGAGGTGACACTTTTGGCGCCTTCCCTGCCCAGATGAAATTGAAAATTTCACCTTCTGCCAGGTTCGTAATGCACGTACTTTCGACCTATGGACCTATGGAACAGGGATCGATAATGAACGCAACCGGACTTAACAGGAGAACCGTACAGAATTCGCTTGAGCAGTTAATTGAAACTGAGGTTGTGACAATATCTCACGACTTCAAGGATATGAGGAAGAAAGTTTACTCTGTGAGAACCGAAAGGAGTCAATGATTACACTCAGGCTGAGGGGAGACATATTCTTTGTTAATTTTCTATTGTGTTTGTCCATGAAGACAGATCGCAGTATCCTCTTCGAAAAGAATCATAAACTATTCCCCTGGGCAATTGAAACAAACTTATACTCGAAGCCCTGTTGCTTCATCTAATTGCACCTTGGTGAGGAGTTTTTCCTTGTGCATATATGATCTATGAAACAAATTAAATACGATCATGAAAATACTGTTGCATGTCGAACCTATTTTTGAATCCGGATGTGTATGACAATCGAATAGCATTCATTTGCTGCGATGATCTCTGGGAATATAACATAGTCAGCAAAGAGAAAAGAAAGCTGGTTTCCGGTGTAGGCGTAATTAACAATGCGCGTTACTACGACGGTGGGACTAAAATCGTATTCAGGGCCATGACCGGTGAATCCTTGAACTCCGCTGATCTATATACTGTAGATCTCTCGACAGGATCGATAAAACGCCTTACATATTTTTCAGGAAAGAGTGTGGGAAGAAGGATGTTTACTGATGTTGCAGGCTTTTCTAAGGATGGATCAATAATCATCTCCACCGACACTTTCGCACCATTTGGATCGATGACATTCCTTTACAGAGTGGTCGATGATGGGAGAGATTTTGAGCCTCTAAACCTTGGTCCTGCGACTCACATAATCTATAGTAATGATAAGACTTTCATTGGACGTAATACGTTTGATCTGCTGCACTGGAAAGAATACCACGGAGGAACGAGAGGAAAAGTATGGGCAGGGAACACCGACACTGGTTTCAGTAAAATCATCGATCTTAACAACCACATATCTTCACCAATTCTCTTTGGTGACAGGATATACTTTGTTTCTGATTTGGAAGGATCTGGGCAGATATATTCTACAGACCTAGAAGGCAAAGGTCTCAAGAAGCACACGAATTTCGACGACTACTATCCAAGACACTTGAACACAGATGGAAAAAACATAGTTTTCTCAAAAGGCGGAAGGATATTTTTCTTCAATCCCGAAACTGATTCTGTAGAAGAAATTGAGATCGGCCCTGTTTCCGACAGGGATGATGCATTATTCAGCACCCCTTCGAAATATCTTGATGATTATCATGTTGCAAACGATGATATTTTCCTGTTCGTTTCCCGAGGTCAGAGTTTTCTCAGCGACACTTACCTGAGTTATCAGGTGAAGATTCCTGATACTTTGAGAATAAGGAATGCGCAATTTGCAGGAAAAAACATTCTCTATGTTTTCGGAACAATCAATGGCGATGTCTTGAAGCTTTACGATAAAGACACCGATAAGACGGAATCTATTCCTTTTGATTTTGGTAACATATTTTCTCTCAGGACTTCTATTGATGGCAGATATGCTGTCGTTGGAAATGATAGATTTGAAATTCTTCTTGTGGACCTAAAGGACAAAAAAGTGAAGAGAATAGACAAGAGCGAGGAAGAGATGATACTTGACTTTTCGATCTCCCAGGATTCTAGATTCATAGCGTACAGTTTCCCCATCAAGGCCACTTTTCTTGGTAGCTATTCTCAAAGGATAATAAGGTTATATGATTTAAAAACCGAGAAAACGTATGATATGACATCAAGGAATTCCAATGACTATGCACCGGCTTTCGACCCAAAATCGCGGTATCTCTTTTACCTCTCGACCAGAAGCCTTGATCCAGATGCTGACAAATTAATCTTCAATTTCAGCTATAGCAGCATATCTAAACCATTTGTCATACCACTAAAATTAAACGATACAAATCCCGCACGAACTGTAGCAGAGAAGTTTATCGGAGAACCCGGAGAGTACGATCTGGAGAATGCTATCTTGAGGTCATCAATCATAGATGTGGAAAGGGCAGACTACAGATCCATCATTCCGACAGAGAAGGGCGTGTATCTGTTCAAGGTTCCACCTCATGGAGAATTCTCAGCTTATTACAATGGAACGCCTGAAAAAGGAATTCTTCAGAAATACGACTTTAAGGAAAAGAAGTCAAAGGACATTAAGAAAGATGTTGTGGATTTCAGGTTTTCTGACGACCTCAAAAAGATGCTGTTTCGCAAGGATGACTTGAAAATATACCTAATAGATCTTGAAAAACCAGATGAGGAGATCAACATTGACATTGATCGTTTGAAGCTAAGATCTTCCAGAACAGACGAATTCAGGCAGATGTATGATGAGGCTTGGAAACTAGCGAGAGACAACTACTGGGACGAGAAAAAAGCGGATAAGATATCCTCAACCATCTATGATAAATACAGAAACCTACTGCCTTATTGCCAGACAAGATTCGATCTCAGTTTCGTTATAACTGAGATGCAGGGTGAATTCAGAACCTCACACTCTTACGAGACCATTGGCCATGCTACCGAGATAGAAGCATCGAAGATCGGAAAACTTGCTGTGGATTTCTCCTATCATAATGGTGAATACTCTGTCAAGAAGATTTACTGTGGCGATCCATCTAACGAAAACGAGAAATCGCCATTTCTGACTTCAAATATTCCTGCCAAAGAGGGCGACGTTATCCAGGAGATAGATGGGATAGAGATAGGAGAGAAAACTAGCGTTTTTGAGGCTTTAAACAACAAATCTGGGGTATCCTTGAGGGTCAAGCTAAAACGAAAGGATTCTGAAACGCTCTCTCTGTATTCCAATGTACTTGATGATGATCGATACGTAAGGTACCGCTCATGGGTCGAGCAGAACAGAAAATACGTGCACGAGAAATCGAATGGCAAGATCGGTTACGTGCATATCCCTGACATGGGAATGATGGGCCTTAATGAATTTTATCGGCTGTATGTCACTGAACTTGCGTATGATGGCATGATAATAGACGTAAGATATAATGGCGGAGGCTTCGTTTCTCAACTGATTTTGGAGAAACTCCTGAACAGGAGATTGGGATATGACAAACCTAGAAGAGGGAGCCTCCATCCCTATCCCACCAACTCCGTTAACGGGCCCATGATCGCTATCACAAATGAGTATGCAGGATCCGACGGAGATATATTCAGCTATTCTTTCAAAGCCCTGGAGCTGGGCAAACTGATAGGTGTCCGCACATGGGGCGGAGTTGTTGGAATTTCGCCAAGGCGTAAGTTGATTGATGGTTCGGTTTTGACCCAGCCGGAGTACTCGTTCTGGTTCAAGGAAACCGGCTATGGCGTGGAAAACTACGGAGTCGACCCGGATGTCGAGGTGCATTACAGTCCTTTGGACTACTACAAGAACGTTGATCCTCAGCTCGACTACGCTCTGACTTCTATGGCGGAAGATATTCCAAGCTTTAACGACCCCGTCATTCCGGAGTAGATGAAATACCCTCGTTTACGTGATTTGAGAATTATACGGTTGGCTAGATAGCCGAACTGTTCAGTGATGGGTCGGATCAGAAGTCAGGAAAATACCATGCAAGAAATTGTATAATCTTTAATCTAAGAAACGTATCTCTTACTCAATGCCCTATTACGATAGTGTACCAGGGCTACAGATCTCCTAAAAAAACTATTATAAGATCTCTATTATGGTACATAATAATACAGCAATAAAGCGCTCAGAAAATATAATCCACTTATTCCAATATAAATACTAGTCATTATAAGTTGTTGTTTGTTTATGTATCTTACATCATTTTCTTTAAGAGGAACCCCATGCTCGAAAATCTTAAGTACGTATCCTTTTGCACCAAAATCATAGAAAGCACCGAACATCGCAACAAAGAATCCGATTATAAATATTACCAATGGCATTGGTTCCTCCGATGATTTTCCACGGTAATGAAACAGGGTCGCAGTGAATAGCAACAAAAAAGCCAGCAGAAGGAGAGGGGGAAGTGAAAGCTTCAATTTTGCGTGACGCGGTCCTGTGCTTTCATCTGAAGTCTCTAATTTATCCATATTTTTCCTTAAATCAACTACAGCAAAGAACTTGAATCATCATCTATCATATCATTCTTTGTAAGAGTTCCCTGATCAAAGTGACAAACGTAGAATCTATCACCGCTTCCCTTAACCGGTGGAGGAGTATCACGGCATATATCTTTACGGAAAACGCATCTGTCATAGAATCTGCACCCTTTAGGCAAATTAATGGAATTCCCGACTTCACCGATAATATCTATACTGGTTAATTTAATCCTTGGATCCGGTTGGGGAATAGCGCTAATTAGAGCCTTAGTGTATGGATGCAAGGGGTTTGCTATAAGCTCTTCAGATGGCCCCATCTCCACCATTGCGCCGAGATACATGACAACGACACGGTCGGCCATGTAACGTGTTGAGGCAATGTCATGAGAAATGTAAAGAATCGTGAGGCTATACTCGTCTCTTATCTTCTTCAGGAGATTCATTATGTTAGCCCTTATAGAAACATCCAGCATAGAGATTGGTTCATCAGTTACAAGAAACTCTGGCCGGGTAACAAGCGCCCTGGCTATGGAAACCCTCTGTCTTTCGCCTCCCGAAAGTTCATGCGGATACCTGTTCACATAATTGGAAGCGGGTTTTAAATTTGCAGTTTCTAGAGCACTATAGACCGTCGCTTCTATATCCGTATCTTTATATTTCTTCCGTTGTGCGTTCAATGGTTCGGAAACTATATCGAGAACGGACATTTTTGGGTTGATGGAATCATACGGATCCTGAAAAATTAACTGATTCCTCAGACGAAAATCCAGAAAATTCTTGTTTCTGGTTTTAAGTTTAAAGAGATCCAACTCTTCTGTTCCACTTGACGATTCATGATAGAATACCAACTTACCACTTGTGGGAGGAATCGACAGTATAAGGGTCCTACCAAGCGTCGTTTTTCCTGAACCACTTTCACCGACTACGCCAAGAATTTCTTTCCGCTTAATATTGAAGGTGACATGATCCACAGCATGCACCTTTCTTTTGCTGCCAACACTAAAAAGACGTTCGGAGGCGCTTCCTATCAGATCGTAATACTTGGAGAGATCCTTTGCTTCAATAACATCCCCTGTAAACGTTGTATACGACTGCTGAAAGTTGTCGTCCGAGCTTTCCGGAAAAGTTCTAGAGGCTTTGAGCTTACCCTGAGAGAATGCTTTAGCATAATGACATAAACTAAAATGATTTGGTGATATTTCTATAGAGTCAGGTACCTTCTCGTAACATGTCTTATCTGCATATACGCATCTTTCTGCAAAGTAACACCCAGTTGGGGGATTAAGAAGATCCGGGACAGAACCTGGTATTCCCTTTATGAGTCTTCTCGTGCTCCGAATTGATGGATAACTTTCGGCCAAAGCCTTTGTATAAGGATTAGCAGATTTAACGTAAATTTCTTCAGGTGTCCCTACCTCCATGACCTTTCCTCCATAGAGAACCATTATACGATCTGCGAGTTGGGCTACGACGCCTATATCATGCGAAATTATGACCATGGACTTAATTCTTCCAGTCTCCTTCAGCATTCTAAATTGTGAAATAATTTTGGCCTGGGTTATAACATCCAAGCCGGTAGTGGGCTCGTCGGCAATGACCAATTTCGGATCAAGTGCAAGCGCCATCGTAAGAACGGCCCTCTGCTTCATTCCGCCACTAAGTTCATGAGGGTAGGAATCCAGATAACTGGTATTAAAACCAGCCAATCTAGCAGTTTCCTGAATTTTATCATTTATTTGATCCTTGGAGTAATTCGTATGTAAATGGAACACTTCTTCAATTTGTCTCCTGACAGTGTATACAGGGTTTAAGGAGTTCATTGCCCCCTGAAATACCATAGAAATACCTTTCCACCTGATATTGGCGAGCCTTTCGTCAAGTATCCTCCTCTTTCTTGGAGGAATCTTAAAATAAGCCTTGCCCGAGTTTTTGGCAGATGTAACTTCTTCATCTTCAAATTTTACGTTACCGGAAACTATGGCATTTTCCGGAAGCAGAGACATCATACTTAACGCCAACGTCGACTTCCCCGAACCGCTTTCGCCAATTATTCCAAGTATTTCTCCTTCCTGCAGTTCGAAGTTTATGTTTCTTAGAGCGGCAACCTGACCGTCCACTGTGATGAATGATACGTCAAGGTTGTTCACAGATACTACACTGGTATGTTTTGAAATCGTCTCGGTTTCTTGCCTCATGCGATTACCTCCTCCTCAGTCTTGGGTTCACAACCTCATCCAAGCCCCTCGAAACAAAGATGAAAGCTAGAATAAAAACAGTCAAGGCTACGATCGGAGGAATAACCCACCATGGCGCGAGTATGCCTTCAAAGAAGTCCCCATCAAGTCCAGAGAGCATCCCCCCCCATGTATTTACAGTTGTCGGAGCTATACCGAGAAACTGAAGAGTCGAAACACCACCAATGGCACCACTTATGCTCAACGCAAGGAGGTAGACTAGTAAGGGTGCTATATTTGGTAATATATGTCTTCTAAGAATACTTGTTGTGCTGGAGCCGAACAGTTTTGATGCTTCCACAAAAGTTCTCGACTTAACTTGCCTGACAACACCTATAAGAGTGAACGTCGTAAAAGGCCATCCGATCACCGTCACGATGAGAATCAAATTGCCAAAGCTTTCTCCCAAAATTGAAGCCATAGCTATCAAAAGAGCCAAGCCAGGAATAAGATATATAGCAAGAGAGATAGTCTCCAGGAATTTACTAACAAAGTTTGTGAGGAAGCCAACCAGCATGGCAACTAAAACAGCGATAAATATCGTAAAAAGACCGATAGCAAGGCCCAGTTCCCAGTCGGAAGCAAAACTCTGGATAAATTGCGAAAAAACATCATTTCCGGAAGGATTTGTGCCAAGAGGAAGCCACATCCCCGATCTGGTGTTGAAAGTTGGAGGAATAGGATTGTTGTTTTTGTATAAAACATCATAGACAACTAGATGGCCATTTTGCGTGATTGTTCCGAATTCCTCCCTGCCCGTAGTAGTATCCAGGAAAAATAGAGGTTCCGTGACATTCAGTGGAGTAGGGGTTATCTGAGCGCTCCACGTAAATGGATCTGAAACATTGGATGTGGAGGCACTTACGGAAATAAACAGACCACGAGTGGAAAGAATTACAAATGTACTGGACGAATGATCATATGCCGGCGTGAACAAGAAAGAGCCAGCAGAAGTAGGGAGGTTATATCTGAAAGTACGAAACTTATCACTTGTTAAGTTCTGTGTTGTGACATAAAGGTTGTGTCCAGTTTCGGTCAACAGTACGGTGGGGAATCCAGAAGACCCGTATGTACCAGTTAACGTATAAATTCTACTGGAGGTAGTAAGAATTTCCCGCGAAGTTCCGTTTGCAAGAGACGCCATATAAACTGAATTTCCTGAAGCTACAAAAATTGAGTTATACGTAGAATCAGTTATCTGATAGCTGCGCGGAATGAAAAAAGGAACGCTAGAAATGCTTGAATTGAATTTATGAGACCAGACTAAGGCACCATTACTTGAATTAAAAGCATAGAGCACAGATCCTTGTCCTACGAGAGCCATTGTACCTTTGGATGAACTAAAAAAAGAACCATAAAATTGCGGAGACGAAACCGCAGATGTTCCAGGCAATTTCACTGTCCAATTAACTGAAAGTGGATAAGCAAAAAGTTGCGTAAGAAAGAGCGAGCTTTTATTTTCTGTAATAACCAATATTTTTCCAGGGTTACCTCCAATTGCAGATGAAACAACATTAGTTCCATAGAACGGAACGTACGTCGGTATAGTAGATTCGAGCCTTGGTGCATTTGAAACGGGAGTGGAAATAATGGAACCGTTCAACCTCACGCTTTCATTACCGCTTGTGAATGGCTGCCCTGCGCCAGGCGAATGGCCGGTCCAAGATATCTGACTTATACCGACAGTGCCGTTTGAAGTCGCCCAAACAAGGAAGTTGGAGAGGGATTCCTCAAACTGATGCTCCATGATATAATACGATGACAAAGTTATCACAGAAGGGGGGAGCATTCTATTTGTTGAGTTAACATGCACGGTAAATATCCTATATGCAGACCCGATTGAAGCGGAAGAAGTTGCTCCATCACCGACGGAATATACAGTGCCATTTGAAAGGCCAAAGGTAATTATAGTGGTACCGGAAACCGAAGGAGATGAGGCTTGAGGTGAGAAATACGTTAGTGAGGATGAATTTACTCCCGGGAGATACTCGGAGAAGCGTAATTCTGCAGAGTGGGTATCTATAGCAGGGACAATATAAGAATAGGGTTGTGGCGCCAAAATAGGCGTAAGAAGCGCAACTATAGCAAACAATAGCAGTATATAGAAACTCGTTTTTCCATACGCTGATTTATAGAAAATCTTAAAATTTTTCCTTAAGTTTCTAAATTCAGGTGACTGCAAAAATGATCTTTTTTTATTCTTTAAATCATTATCCATAAATTCTCCGCCTCATACCCTTATCCTTGGATCCAACCATGAATGAATGTAATCAATTAAAATGTATGCAACTACAGTCATCAGGGAAATAATAAAAACTGCAGCCTCAGCGAGTGGGTAGTCCTCCTGAAAAGTAGCGTCATAAAGGAGCAACCCCATTCCTGGTATGCTAAAGATTATCTCCACGATCAGAGCCCCACTGACTATCAGAGCAATCTCCAGCGCCATCCTAGTCGAAACTGGAATAATCGCATTCCTTGCAGCATGTCTTCTGAGTATCGCCTTTTCTGGTACTCCTTTTGCTCTAGCTGTGGTAATGTAATCTTCACCCAAAGTAGAGACCATTGATGCCCGCATTGTAATCAAATGTCCCGTCGCACCAACAACGGTTAATGTTATAACAGGAAGCGCTAAATCTCTTGCTATAGTTAATATTGAATTTTTACTAAGATTAAAGTAAAATTCAGAAGAAACAGGGAATATACTAGTTGAGGGATTTGCCACAAGAAAGAGGTAAAGAAAAATGGCGAGAGCAAAGTATGGTATTGAAGTAAGAATCACACTCAGGGAAAGAGTAACACTTTCTGATTTTCTGTTCCTTAACCTAGAAACAGTAATACCTAGAGGGATACCTATAACCCAACCCAGAACGGTAGCTGTTCCGACTAAAACAAGTGTATAGGGTAAGGCAGTTTTGATAAGCTGAAGAACCGTTTCGCCAGAATAATAGTCGGTCCCGAAATTACCCGTGAACATGTCTTTCATATATATGAGAAACCCAGAAAGCGACCATTTACCATTTTCAAGGCCCAATCTAATAGCAAGGCGTTTGGCATCAGCAGGCGTTGCCTTGGGCCCCAGATTGTGGATGAAAAGATCAAGTGGATTACCTGGCATTAATCTATAGACTACAAAAATGATTATAGCTACGAATATTACGAGTATAACACCCTGTAAGATCTTTCTCAAAGCTAAGTAGACATTCAAAGTTACCACTCTTTAAGCAAACTTTCACAACGAAAAAAAAAATAAATGTTAATTAGTTCCTTGCTGCGGAGGCTTTGAAGAACCGCCTCCCGAACTTTTCTTTCTAGTAAATATGACAGATACTGCTCCAATTACCGCCACTATGACGACAACAGCGATGATCACGTACAGCCAGGGGAAAGGTGCAGGTGGAGCAACTTTGTGAGAAGGAGGCGGTGTAACAGTAGGTGTTGGGGCTGTTGAGCTTCTACTAGAGACAACAAATCCAGATGCAACTGTAGAACCATTGCCAACCTCAACGGTAACTATCCAAGAGTCTGCAGGTACATAACCCGTGTAGCTCACATTTGTAAATACTGGGCTGCTCGCGTTAGAGTAAGTAAATAGGTTTGGATAGAAGGTCACATTAGCAAATCCGTGCGAATCTGTCTTAACAGCAATACCTTGAAGGTACAGGCTCCCGAATGCGGCATTTGGATTGCTGAACAGCTGATCTACCCCAGAAGGAGCATAGAAGTATCCTCTATTCGCTCCGAAAATGTTCTGCAGCATCAAATCAACACTGGCATTGGCCACTGGAGAACCGGTAGAATTAGTAACCTTTACGGTAACCGTTGATGATCCGTTATATGCTATTGTTGTGGCACTCTCGGTTATGTTCAGTTTAACGGCTGGTGCTGATGATGCGATGGTTACAGGAAACTCGATTACTTGTTGCACCCCAAACCCACCTGCATTGTTAGCAGTTGTCATTTCAGCTGGCAACATGTAACCAGGAAGTCCTCCAACCGGGGCTCCTGACACGATACTCCCGAAAAAGAGATAGCTTGTTACAGAGCTACCAAGAGCAGCAAAGTTAAAACTCGAATTTGCTTGGACGTATATATCT
This sequence comes from Thermoplasmatales archaeon, assembly GCA_026127925.1. Taxonomy (NCBI): domain Archaea; kingdom Methanobacteriati; phylum Thermoplasmatota; class Thermoplasmata; order Thermoplasmatales; species Thermoplasmatales archaeon. Next base: position 77,224 of record JAJSLM010000003.1, on the reverse strand, counting down.
ATGGTTCCATTTGAACCCGTTACACCTGATATCGAAGTTACGTTGTTATTCACATGGTTATTTGTATCGTTTGCAGAAACATATGGAGTTGTAGAATATGACACAGTCTGTCCAGACATCGCGGTACTGATTATTACAGCACCATTTAATGCCTGCAGTTCATATGAGAACCCAGAAAGAGGAACACCCGTACCGTTTTCCACTGTTATGGCATAAAGTTGCTTTGCATTACCGGAAATTAGAACAGGTGTCGAGGCAATCTTCAACATGAGGCTACGCGGAACAATATTGGTAGAATTATAACCTAGTCCAGGTCCAACTCCGCTTGTAGTTACAGATGCGACAGCACTTATATTCACCATTCCGGTGTATCCGTTCGTATATACCAGTGTTTGAGAATTTAATACCTGAAACTCCCAGATAGCTACTCCGGAAGAATCGGTGGTTAGTGTGTTAGATGTAATGTTTAACAGCGCTCCAGTTGGGTTATACCCAACATACACAGATGCCCCGCTAACGGGAGTTGAAGTCTTATTGTTAGTCACGGTTATAGTAACATTAGCGTATTGTCCATTGTAATACAGCAGACTTGGAATACTGACGCTAACATCCAGGTGTGAACTAACGTGTGATACGAGCGGCGTAGATCTCTTATGAACGGTCATAAATGCCCAGTACATATAACCTGCATACGGTAAAGCTGACGTTCTTGATATATTTGCAAAGGTTGAGTTGGTAAATGGTAGTATATCTACAGGATATCCTGGATTGATATTCACAGATTCTATTGCGGCGATACCTTGTATCTCATCAGAAATCTTAATTCTCTGGCCTAGTGTGTAATTTCCGTTCATTTCCACTGTGAGCTTATTCATCAAAGCATCTATTTGTTTACCGGTATAATGAACACCACCGAATGTGATTGAGGAGAATGGGCCTTCGTAGAAGCCTGTTCCAATTGAAGCATTGTTATAAAATGCAAATAAGTCACCGGTCGGATCGCCTGTTATTCCTGTGATCGCAAGTTCTATAACATTGTAATGGTAATCCTCAAGATTCGGAATAAGCGTCGTAAATGATTCGTAAGTTATGGACGTCTTAATTCCAATCGCGTCCCACCATCCCTGTGTGAGCAGTGCACCTTCCACAGCTAGAGGGGTTTCACTACTTGGAGTTATTTGAATATTGGCTGTAACCTGCTTTCCGTGATAGTACCATTCACCGGATACATTTGTCATTCCAGGTATCGATCTAATTAGTTGCTCCGCCTTGGCAGGATTGTAAGCGTACGAAGGGGTCGTATCATTTCTCCAGAGTGGATCAGATGGAGGAATGCTTGGCTGACCAAGTATTTCGTATCCGGAATCAACCACACTTGCAAGATATGCTTTGTTTGTTGCATAATTAAGAGCCTGCCTCAAAGCAGTAATGTTGAAAGGTGCGTCAGAGGAAAGGGAATTTACTTGCATAATACCAAACGTAGATGAGGGTTTGTGGTAGATGTACGTAAATGGGATAGTCTCAACAGTTGGAACAAAATTAGGACCAACGCCTTCAATAATGGTTGACACTTCACCTTTCACCAGAGCAGAAACCTCGTTTGATGCCGATGTGTAGTATTTGATCTCAATCGAATATATTTTTGGCGTATATTGCCTCAAACCGGCAGACGCATTTGTGTACTGACCGTACCAGTGAGGATTGACATAAAGCTGCCACCCATGATTTTCAAGAATGTATCCCTTAGGCATTCCATAGCCGCCATTCATCATGAACGGACCAGACCCTATTAGATCGGGTGCAAATCCAGTCGCTGCATTGTACCCAAGCTCCCAGTCGTTATATCCCATTCCTGCGTTTTTGGCGGCGAATGTCGCATTGTAGTTCCAGTAGCCCGATGTATCAGCGAAGATATGAGAATCCCAGATATGATACGGGATTATGGAGGTTTCTAAGGTGTATGTCAAAAATTCGGCTGAATAATTGCTGAGTTCGTACTCGACGGTTAGATTGTTGATTGGAATAACGTTTACGACATTAGAATATTCACCCGAGAAGTCCGTAGCAGTATTAAGTATCTCCCATGAAATTATAAAGTCAGCAGATTGAACATAATGCGTTTTCATCGTAACTGGCGACCATTTATAGGTGTGATTAAATTCCGCCCCAGTTGTGTTGTACACCGTTGTATGGTTACTGTAGACATAAGTATCTGCGGCATTGGTAGAATTAAAGTCAGTCCATTGAACACCGGGTCTGATGTGGACGATCCACGTGTAGTTAACGTCCTGTTCTGACTGAGTCAGTGGATCCCAAGTTTTCATATGCTGAGCTGTAACATTCTGTGATGAATAACTGGTTGCCAGACAATTAACTATGGTATCGTTTGGCAGAAGATTTGTCGCTGAATCGTATATTTCGTTGAATACCATAGCAGCATACAAACTTGAATAGAGGTATATACTTTCATGCCCAATATTATTCACTGTTGCGACTTTGTATGTGCCGTTAGTATAACCTGGTTCATTCATAGTCGTTGTTGGATAAGTCCAAGGAGCTGCCGAAGCGCTTGGAGTTACTGGCAAAGTGGAGCTTCCACGTGATACGTGATTTGCCCCCGGCATACCAGAATAAATAGCCACAAAACCAGAAAGCACCATTAAAAGCGCTATTCCTATAGCAATCAAAACTTTCTTTTCATTTAAATGCATGTTTCTTCTATGCACCATAATTGACCTTATCGCAATATCTGTATATAAATTTTGGCGTTTCGTAACCTTGTCGGATATTAGTTGATTTTCTCGCGATTCATGAGGCCAAACCAAGAACATGAAACATGATGGAATCATTCCTTTAAATGTGACTGAGGAAGGCGCCATACACCGAATTCAAGGGAATTTCAACGCGGCTCTACGGCTTCTCATCCGTAGGTTCTTCGCTAATTTTCATGCTTAACAATATACCAATGATGGATCTCGAACTGAAGCAAAAGGACCTAATCAGTTTCCCTACCTGAATGGCGCTCGATGTGCCACCTCCAGAATCTGGTATTTATTTCGCCCGTTTTTTTTCGTTGAATAGTTTCCCGTAGCCGATCTTTTTCAGTATTTCTTTGAAAGAAGGCTTAAGGTTCAGATACCTTACCCAGTACTCTTTTCCCAACGTGATCTTTATTATCTACACTCTTGAAAAGGAGTCAAGGATTTTCCGCATGGTTTCCCACGGCTCTCTGTGGCTGGATTCCCCAGGGAATATACAAGAGCAGCGATGAGGCGGTATGCCGTGATCATGACGAAAACACATACTCTTGCATACCTCTCCAGCCGGTGCCTTGCGGGAACGATCTTCTCCTGCGTCTTCATTGTACGGAATACCGTCTACACTAAATCCTTGTCCAGATGCATGTTAACTATCTCTTCAGCGGAAATTGATGGAACCGTGCACAGGATCGCAGATCTGCCGTCAAGCTTCTCCTATGCATTCATCGCATGCGAATGGTATCGCCATTTAATCCACTTTCCGCCTTTGCTGTTTATCCTCACGTCCATGTAGGGCCTCCATTCACCCACAACGCGATATCTCATTGTGGTTCTTCACCTTATTGCATTCCACGCATTCGGGGGGAAGGTTCTATGGTTCCTTGTCGATACGGAAAAGCTCTGAATTGAGACCCGCCCTTTCGTTCAGGGGGTTTCCAAGGTATTCAGGTATACCGCGATGCTTGTCAATGCCGTAGATATCCAATTCACGAGAGTTGCATAGACATTTGCCACTTTCGTCTTCCTGACAAAATTCTGAGGTATCTCTCTTTTTTCTGCATTGCGGATGATCTATGCTGCGGCATTCACGCTTTTCGGAATCCCCGATATGAGATTCTATGACGTGAGTTCGTTATCCTTCACATTCTTCATGGAATTATTTCCGCAAACCTATATTATTGTGCCCAGAGATTTACTGTACCCCAGTTGAGTGAGCGCGGCTAACAGATTCCTTATGGTGGCTAGGCCTGATCTTGAACCCTCAAACACCGCACGGTATTCGAGCTAGTGATCCTACTTCGAAACCATCAGGGCTATATTGATCTGGTTGATGTGAAGATGTTTCGGATTATGACCTTTTTCTGCAAGGTTGATGTTTTCCGACTGTGAGAATATAGATGATAAATCGAACGGTATGCGAGCTCCATTGCTGGTGAGCGACTCGAAAAACCGCGTCTGAGAGGCTATGTCTGATCCGATGATCCTCAGTTTTTCCAATATTGTATTTTCAGAGAGGAATGCATTGATCTGCGTTGACAGCTCTTCATATAGCGTGTCGGTTTAGGATCCTGTGCCCTAATCATGGACATAGCGATGATCTCAGGCCAGTGATCCAGAAAGTAGTGCTTGAGTTCAGGAACTATGTCCTTCACTGCGGATAGAAGGAGTTCGAAATTGCCGAACTCGTATATCGATCTCCTATTCTTCTCCACAAGGCCATGTTCATCTGCCCTCTTTGTGTATTCCGATACACCGAAACGTTTCTTCTTCTCCCTGTCCTACCACGTTGTGTCCCTGTATAGAGAGATAAGAATTTCCGCTTTTCTTGACTTTAACAGGATTCCGCGTTCCTCTCCAATCCTTTTGGCAATCTCCCTGATTTTGGGATTCATGTACTCACGAAAAAGCGAAGGATTAGGAACAATAAAGATTTTTTTTTGACTTATGTCCTAGAAAATTGAGGAGTTAAGGTTATAATTATGACCGAGATGAGAAAAATTAGGAAATCTCTGTGGCGTTATAGTAGTTTTCAGGGGCGTAAAAAGAATACTCGCTTCCTTGCACTGTGAAGGTTACTGAATAAGAGCTTTCGTAAAGAGGCATCGTGTAGTTTGAGCCGTTATCTATTTGATTGTAATTGTTAAAGGAGTAAATCGTACCACCAGGATATTGAGTACTGTCAATAAAACTGATGGAAGAAAATTGATTCAAAATTGTTGCAGCAAGGCCTATAGTAGATGCTATAAGGCTGAGAGATTCCGCGATCACAGCACGTTCTCCCAAATCAAGCTCATTTACAGCAGCAATACCGTCCACGACAGCCAAACCCAGTGAGAGAGGAGAAGAAAAAGAATAGAATAATTTCATTGCTTCTGCTGTTTTCTTAAGACCATTTGTCGCGTTTGTCCATCCGGATGTAATTGCCCAGAGTGTACTTGACTGATAAGCCTCGCCGTTCCCTTTTGTTTTAAGTTGTATTGTACCGTTACTGAATTGCAGAAGTGCATGTTGCACTGTCCACGCCACAGGTATAGGGACATCTTCGGCCGTTATCTGAATCCCGGCTGTTGAATTTATGTTTATTATCTCTCCGATTGTAGAATTTCCATCATAAATCGCTGAAACCAGTGTATCGGATATGAGGTACAGACAATTCGGATATATGTATTGGTATGTAAGTTTATAAGTATATGTATTCCTGACGTAGTGCGAGAACTGGTATTCAGCCCCCTGAATCCCTACAAACGCAGTCGTGCGGTTCATAGCATTTGAACTATTATCTCCTAAGATTTCTGATATCTTTGTCGGCACAGTACTCGTTGCATTTCCGCTTGCAGAGACATTGATACTAACAACGTGCATGAAAGAGGGGGACGTAGACATTGTAGTGGATTCCTCGCCTGAACTCGAAACGTAGACCTGGTTTGAATTAAGACCTATTGTGCCGTTCAATACAAAAATTGAACCTCCAAAAACCACCTGGGAATTTCCATCATCCGCCCTTCTGCCAATGTGAATACCTCCGAGAGGAAGTATATAATAGAATGTTTCTGTGTGCTTAAGTGTGTTCACGGTTTCGGTAACGTATCTCGTTATCAGTTCCTCTTTTCCACTGCATAAGGGATTTACAAGGGGTGAACTTAGATCGGAATGAGAAACCGCATAAGATGACGCATTATCCATAATTACTGTCTGGATTGGCTGCGAAGGGAAGGTAAGATTAAGGGTAAAGTTAATATCTGAAATATATAAGCTGCTAAATCGGGATAAATTTAATTGTGTACCTTTAAGATATGACGATAGTACAGGCGTCACATTCTTTGTTATGTTGAAATGTGTCATCCCCTGCATTGCTGGATTGAAAGGAAAATTGTTGTAGTACTGGAATATCTTTGCCGTTCCATTGTCAACAACAGTTTTGAGAGCCTCAACTGTTAAGGATGGATAATTAATACCTTCATATTTGAAAAAAAGGTCTCTCCATTCATTTGTTATATTGTTGAATGTTGGATTCATAAAGAATGAACTTGTGTTGTTTTCCGGTGTCAAAGTTACGTTTAAAACCATGTCGTCAGCACCGTTGCTTGACTGATTAGACGTTGATACATTATATCCGTATAGAGAATCCCTGAAAGATGCAGGAACTGGAAAGAACATCTGAACATTAATCGTTGTATTATTGTTGAGAAAGGGTTTTCCATTATTGACCATTACGTCAACCTTAGGGCCAAGGTAACCTACTATCCTTGACGATTCTTTTTTAGAAGGTACCGTTCTGGACACTTCATAGTATGTGAAGAATGACACTACTATGATGGCAGCAAGAACTATGGCAACAATCTTTAAAGACTTTGATATTGGCGGTTTGTCTTTACTCGATTCTGCCATGCTTAGTTATAAATTTATGATATATATATATATATATATATATATATATATATTTGTGCCAATAGCGATTGTGATGTGATGCTTAGGGGAATCGAAGGGCAAATAAGAACATAATCACATGGTTATTAATAGATCGCTGTTAGGGAGGTTGTGACCCTATACTCATGGAAATAAACGTGCCAACAAAAAAATATTTTGTGTATAAGACAGGATACAAATAGAACCAAAGTTGGAAGAAACGAAATTAAAAATAAGTTTAAGAGGATTCTAAAATTCTTTGTGAAATTTTGTCTTACAGGGATTCGTTTTTCAAGAAGGTTATTGTTCTCTGTTCGCTCTTATTTTATTGTGATATATCGAACAAACAGGAGCAAATATTTATCATAACCTTATCAGCTCCGTATATTGATCTGTTGCCTCCTCCACGCTTATCCTGACGTTTTTTTTGCAGTACCAATGAGAAAAATGTTCATCGTTGATATCTCGATTTCGAAAGATTATTTCTTGCCGTTATCATGTTTCGTAACTTTTCTTTCCCTATTTCCCGGCTACGAGTCCTCAAACCGCAATCGGGATTTATCCTCATTATTTCCGGATCACTTATGATTCCAAGCGCGTAATTTATTCGATCTTCTATGAGTTTCACCGGTTCAATAAAGTCGGTATGAACATCAGTAACGCCGACACCCAGAAACTTCTTTGCCGATAATGTCTCATTGACAGCCGCAAAATATTTTATGTCCTGGTATCCTACGCGTTCTTCATCATCCGTTCCAGGGTTTATCGTGTCCCTGTTTGCGTATTCCAGATTGTATCCATCAATATCTAGCTCCGGCATCTTGTCGTAGACTAGGCGATAATCCGTGCTGTAGCAGACATGCAAACTCTTTTCTGCTGAGATTCCGCTAACACTTCGGTTAATAGATTCCACAACGAGATCCATTTCTGATGGATGAGTGGTGGCAGCCGGCTCGTCTATTTGAATTTCCAGCTTTCTTCCATTAGAAACCTTATCCCACACGTTCTGTATTGCCTGAAGTTCCTCATTTATGACTCGTGCAAATTCCATTGCGAGTTCGCGCCTATTTGAATAAAAGTCATTGAAGGACCAGTCCATCATAGTATAGGGACCGGTCACCGGTACCTTCATTGGTTTTCTAGACGATCTTGCAACAAATTCCACCTCGTCCAGATGAAAGGGGCGAGACCTTTCAAGCTCGCTTACTACACTCCCTTTCTTATAATAACGATTATCAAAGGATCTGACCATGCCATAGAACTTGATCCCACTAAGTTTATCAGCCAGGTGTTCATACATTTCCCACCGAAACATCTCCCCTCCAACACCAATGTTATCCATACCAACTTCATCAAATACCGAGAGCGTTTCAACCGTAGCCTTTCGTGCAAGCTCCTCAAATTCAGGGGTACCATAAATCTTGTGAAAAACCTTTGAAAGATAAAGCGGCTTCCTAAAACTCCCGATTTCCTGTGTAATGAGTCCGGCCAATTCAATCACCTGCCGTTCCCAGAAGCTCCACCTTGGAATTAGCTATGGATTCGGGGAGGAAATCCAGGTAATCGTTTGTAGTCAGTATCAAATCGTCATAGTTCTCAAAATTCTTCAGTCCATCGGCTTTTTCCATAGCAGTTTTGTGAGCATCAATAAATTTTACACCCGGAACTCGAGAGTGCGCTTGTGCAACATCCAGGTATTCAGTATCTGTGATTACTGATTCTAATCTGGAATCGAATTTTTTAAAGTTATTCTCGCCCAGATTGCCAGTTGTTATGAGCGTCAAAGAAAAATTTCTTGCAAAATCAGATAAGAACGATATATCGTCATTGCCATATGGAACAGACTCAAAGAGGACTATTTTTTGAATTCCGAAAACTCGCGCGATCTTTGCATAATTATCAAGAATTGAACGGGAGAACTTTAAAAAATCTAATTCATCCGGGACTATAGACATCTTGAAAAATGTGTACGGGGATGGAAAAAACAGGGATGCATTTTTGTCAAGATTGAATAGTGGAAGAGGCGGATTCTCCTTCAGTTCGAAGAAATCCTTTGGATCTGCCTGGATACCGCCTACAGATTCTACAATGGGTTTGCGATAAAAAGTGTTTGTTTCAAGGTAACGAGTGAGAGGTCCAAGTTCTATTCCCTCCATGCTCAAGGCAAGTGGCCGGAATATATCATACCAGTTGAGGAGTGGATCCGTATAATAGGTTATTCCGTTGTCCTGAAATAATTCATATATGCGCCTCTTCTCACTGTCTATAGCCTCACAAATTTCTTTACCAGAAATGATGTCTCTTTCCCATTGACTGAGCTTCTTCCTCAAATTCTCGTTCTTTGGATATATTCCATAAACCATGGTTTTTATTCTCATACCACACCTCGAAACAATTTAAGCATCGGATTTATTGCAGATTTTTTCCCTTATTCCCGAGAGCCATTTACATCATGGTTATCCTGAGGTTAGAATTAACTTTTTTTAATACAATATTTGTGCCAGTAATAATTTTACCAACCAGATAAACGATACATAAAAGATTCATCAGATGTATTTGAGATCTTATCGCTTTCGGATAATGCCTTCGAGTTTTCTGTACCTGATCAACTCCATAAAGTACCACACGAAGAAAGCTGGCGTTTTTGTCAGTTTACTCTCTCCGTGATCCCTTTCCTTGAACTGAAACGGTATTTCTGCTATACTTAATTTCGCATTAGACGACATGATCAGCATTGGAATCTCATACCCTACCCAGTTATCAAAAATTTGTACCTTAAGATCCTTTCTGAAGGCGATGAAATTAGATAACGGATCCGATAACTGATTTACAGATCGAAGAAAATGTCTTGCCATGAATGTCGCACCACGTGATATAACGCCCCTGAGAGCCTTTCTGTCACCCGGCGAACCACCTTCCATGTATCTTGATGCGCTGACGAAATCATACCCTTCCTCCAATTTTTTATACATGTCCATTATTTTTTCCGGTGGGTGTTGCAAATCCGAATCCATGATAATTAGATATTTGGAATTGGAAACAATGATTCCTTTGTACCTTGCCAGAAGGGTACCCCTTTTCTTGTTACCAAATATGTATTTTGCATTGTGATTCTCACAGTAATCCATAATGAATTCCCTCGTTCCGTCTGTGCTTCCGTCATCCACGAAAATTAACTCGTATGGAATTGTAACGGAATTCTCAATACGGCTTACCAGTTCTGGAAGGTTATATATTTCATTGTATGTAGCCAGGATGATACTTAGATCTGCTTTCTCTTCTCTCATTTCAAGCTGAAAATAGGAATGGTTATATTAATCTCTTTCCATATGTGTGCTTAAATTATGTATGAATGAACAATTGTGGGGATCTATAATTTAAAAAGAGATCCTTTATATCACTTAATTCGTAATTAAAATCTGCATCCGGTATCGGCTAAAAAATACAACTGCCTGTTTTCTGACAAAACATGAAGCAAAAGAGTATTGTGAAAATGATTGTCTCAGGATGTCCCATCCTCCTTTGCCCTGGAAACTCTCTTCATAGTGAAATAATACGCAAGATACATCACTATCGCCACTGCAGCAATTATTGCAAAGAGTATGTAGACATGATGTCCCTCGAGAGCGTATGAGAGCGCGTAAAACCCAAGAGTGAAGAGGACAATGTCCCAGACAAAAGTACCGATGAAAGAATAGAGAAAGAATTTTTTCAACGGCATTTTCGCAAACCCAGCAGGGAAACTTATAAGTCCGCGGATTCCCGGGATCAGCCTTATTATCAAAACTGCAGCAGGTCCATTTACAACGAACCATCTATCGAACGCATCGAGGCTCTCCTTCTTTATGTGAAACCAGGCCAGATGCTTGTAAACAACTTCTTTTCCAATTCCGTAGGCAATGTAATAATCTACGGCCATCCCGATCAATCCGCCAATAACTGCCATGGTAAAGGCAAGAAATGGATTCAAAACACCTATCTTTGAGTAATACCCAGCAATGGGCATTATTATCTCGCTGGGGATCGGCAGAGAGGCGGATTCAAGAAGCATCAATCCAAATATCCCCTCATAACCGTACTTCGATACTATCTCGGTAACGAGGGAGGATGAGGCATGAAGAAGGCTAAGTATGGATTCAATGAAACTCATTTAAAAGGGAAAATAAAAGTTGTTTAAAGATGTTTGTGTTGAAAAATTATGTTGCAGAACTTACATGGAAGCGTAATAGGCTTCATCGTATGGTTCTGGCTTCAGGCCCTTGCGTTCCCTTATCTTTCCGACTATCTCAGGTTGAAGCTCGCGGGGAACCTTCTGGTACCCGGAGTTCTCGGAATTCCATAGAACCTTACCGCCGGTGGCGCTCCTTATCGCGGAAGCAAAGCCGAACATATCAGCAACCGGGACCCTTGCAGAAACGATTATCTCGTCTCCTTCCTGGTTCATTTCTTCTATTACTCCCCGTCTCTGTTGCAATTCGTTCGTGACCGATCCCATAACTTCCTGCGGAACATTGATGTAAACCTTCTGTATCGGCTCCATAAGGATCCTTTCGCCTTGTGTCATAGCTCCGTATATTGAGTTTCTACCCGCGGGGATAACCTGTGCGGGTCCCCTGTGGATACTGTCCTCGTGTAGCTTGGCATCAACGAGCCTTGCCTTAACACCGTAAACCTTCTCGTTTGCGAGCGGGCCTCTTGCCATGACCTCATCGAATGAATCTATAAGGAGTTCCATGGTTTCATCGAGGTACTGTATTCCCTTTGTCACGTCAACCATAAGATTGTCTCCACTAACTGCCTCTAAACCACGTGCTTCTTCCCTGCTCAATCCAGCTTTCTCAAGCAGGTCTGTTATTACCTTTTTGTCCTTGAAACGTGAACCCTGAGGTATCGTGCCTTCCTTTATCAGATCTATGACCGCAGGTGGGAGAGGTTCGACTTCAAAATAAAACCGGTTGTGCTTATTCGGCGACTTCCCTTCAAACGGACCACCTTTATGCTCAACTGTTTCCCTGTATACAACGATCGGATCGGAAGTTGTTACATCAACCTTATAATCGTTCCTGATTCTGTAAAGCGTAATCTCTAGATGAAGTTCCCCCATACCAGAAATAAGGTGCTCGCCGGTCTCCTGATTTATATCCACCTGAATCGACGGGTCAGCCTTTGAAACACTTCGGAGGACATCGATCAATTTCGGTAAATCCGCGGTATGCTTTGCCTCTATAGCAAGCGTCACGACTGGTTCAGAATAATGCACCATCGGTTCGAATGGCTCCATATCCGGAAGTGACGAGACGCTGGATCCCGCCATGGCAGCCTTGAGACCAACCATTGCTGCTATGTTTCCTGCGGCTATCTCATCCACCGGTATTCTATCCGGACCCACCATCATAGATAACATCTGGATCTTGTATTTAGTGCTTCCCTGACCGGATATATACAGTTCGCTTCCTTTTACAATTGTCCCACTGAATACCCTGCCAACGGCTATTTCACCTGCGTGCGGGTCGACGATTATCTTTGTAATCATTACGCTTACCGCACTATCATGTCTGCAACCTAGCATTGCTTTTCCCAAGTCCGAATCAAGATCCCCTTTCCAGATCTGCGGAATTCTGTACTTCTGGGCTTCCTTTGGATTCGGAAGATGTTTGATAACAGCGTCAAGAAGAACACGATGCAGTTGTGCTTTTTTTGCAAGTTCCTTTTGCTTTCCGTCCCTTACAAGATCAACAATATCCTTGAATGATATCTTATACAGAGCCATTGCTGGGACCGATATAGCCCAGTTATTATATGCGGATCCGAAGATGACTTTTCCGTTCTGCACATTCAGTTGCCAGTCGTTCCCGAACTCAGGATGCGAATACTTTGTTATCAGCCTGTTGACGTCCGTAATGATCTTAACGAAGCGTTTCTGCATCTCGTCCGCATTCAGCTTCAGCTCGTTTATGAGCCTGTCAACCTTATTGATAAAGAGTATCGGCTTTACGCGTTCCTTGAGAGCCTGTCTAACTACGGTTTCCGTCTGCGGCATAACACCTTCTACGGAATCTACAACTATGACTGCACCATCGACAGCACGCATTGCTCTTGTAACGTCACCACCAAAGTCAACATGACCCGGCGTATCTATGAGATTGATCAAATATTCCTTCCCTTCAGAATCATGAACCATAGAAGCAACGGCAGCGTTGATCGTTATGCCACGTGCCTGCTCCTGCTCGTCGTAGTCAAGCATCAGCTGTTTTCCTGCGAGGTCTTCACTCATCATGCCAGCTCCGGCAATAAGGTTGTCACTAAGTGTCGTTTTTCCGTGGTCTATATGCGCGGCTATGCCTATGTTCCTGATTCTTTCGGGTTGCTCGATAAGTTTCATAGCCTTGGCAATATTGTCTTCTTTTCTTCCCATACCCAATTCATTCCTTAAAAATTGAAAATGTGTAATACCTATGACTTGATCTGTATTTCTATCTGTACACCGTCTGGAATTGGAATCCTCATCAGTTGCCTCAGGGTCCTTTCGTCTGCATCGACGTCGATAAGTCTCTTGTGGACTCTCATTTCCCATCTGTCCCACGTAGAAGAGCCTTCTCCATCGGGGCTCTTCCTGACCGGAACAACTAATCTCTTTGTCGGGAGAGGAATCGGACCATGGATCTCGACGCCCGTTCTGCTTGCGATACCCTTTATTTCGTTGCAAACTAGGTCCAATACGTTATGTTCTGTACCACTCAAGGAAATCCTTGCACTATATGATGCCATAATTAATCGCCTTATTTTACTTCAAGGTCAATGCATTGACCGGCGGCGACAGTCTGACCCATATCCCTAATAGCAAATCTTCCAAGCTGAGGGAATTCAGATACCTTTTCTATTACGAATGGCTTGTCTGGAACGATCTTAACTATAGCAATGTCACCTGTCTGTATGTAGTCTGGATGATCCTTGAGTGTTGTTCCATCCTTGGGATTGAGTGTTTTTACTATTTCCTCGAAGCGGCACGCTATCTGGGTTGTATGGACATGAAAGACCGGCTTATAACCTGCTGCTATCACACTCGGATGATTCAGGACCACGATCTGCGCTGTGAATCCTTTGACGACCGTGGGTGGACTCGACAGAACACCGCAAACGTCTCCTCTCTTAACGTCGTTCTTTGCTATGCCCCTCACGTTAAAACCTACGTTATCTCCAGGCTCGGCCTGTTGCATAGGTTCATGGTGCATTTCTATTGATTTAACTTCACCCTGCTTGTCAGCTGGCTCAAATATGACCTTATCGTTAACCTTAAGGATACCAGTCTCAATTCGTCCTACCGGAACTGTTCCGATACCAGTGATTGAATAAACATCCTGAACAGGGAGCCTCAACGGTTTGTTTGTTGGTTTATCTGGAACTTTCAGAGCATCAAGAGCTTCCAGAAGTGTAGGGCCACTGAACCATTTCAAGTTATCTGATTTCTTTACAATATTGTCGCCTTTGTATCCGCTGATCGGTATTATCGGAATGTCTTTATATCCAACAGATTTAAGCAATTTCTCTATCTCTGCCTTGACCTCATCGTACCTCTTCTGCGAATATGGCGGCTGCGTCGCATCCATCTTGTTTATAAGAACGATCAATTGCTGAACGCCAAGTGTTCTGGAAAGGAAGACGTGTTCTCTTGTCTGAGCCATTACACCCTCTCCTTCCCTTGCCGACACAACAAGCATGGCAGCGTCAGCCTGGCTTGTCCCTGTAATCATGTTCTTAACAAAGTCCCTGTGGCCGGGAGCGTCGATCAGCGTAAAATAATACTTTGACGTTTCGAATTTCCTATGGGCAAGATCGATTGTAACTCCTCTTTCTCTCTCTTCCTTAAAGCGATCCATCACCCAAGCGAACTCGAATGTCGCCTTTCCCTTCTCATCGGCTTCTTTCTTGTACTCGTCGATAATGTGCTGTGGAACCTCCCCGTGCTCGAAGAGCAGACGCCCTACAAGTGTGGATTTTCCATGATCAACGTGTCCTATTGTAACCAAATTTATGTGTGGTTTCTGCTGTGCCATTTTACATTTCACCTAGATTTTTTGAGTAATTGGAATTATTCCCAATTTTAACCGAGATTGCTTGGACTATATATAGACTTTTTTCAACTTATCGGTTTACGAGGAGTATTATTTGCGAAACTATTCTTAATTGAAGCGAAAAATGATGGTGGATTTTTTCCCCCAGTTTGAGTTTTATTGAAAGGCAAAATGACTCAAAATTTAGCCGCATCATAAAGAGGAGTGAAACGTGATGCATATAAACACTTTTTTTCGCACCCACCCATAGAATTCATCAGGAAATGCTGACATGAAGGTGGTATTTCTGGGAATTCTTTTTGAAAGAATAAGCTTAACCAAGCTAGTAAAAGGCTGCATACCAAGGTGATCAATAGTAAACCGCGATTTGCACCTTCCAAGATTCGTTTTCATCGCTGAGAACCGATTCTTCGATAGATCGAAAGAGTCTTAGAAAATGTTATTATCCATTATTCTATTATTGATAGATTAAAAATGTCTAGACTTGTATTACATGAGAGAAACAGACCATACATTGTTAAAGTGGGCGATCAGGAGTTGCATCTTTGTGGATGCGGTCTTTCAGAAAACAAACCGTATTGCGATGGGCACCACAAGTTAGCCCTTGATGAAAAAGAAGGCACATTCTTTTATGACAGTGAGGGAAAAAGAGTTAAGATGACGAACTTTTATGAAAATCCTAAGTGAGAGGATCAAAAATCTTTTTCTTTCAAATTTTACATGATTTATTAATGAAGGGATGCGTCCTTACTTTTTTTTACGCGAAAGTTAAATTAATAAATATGAATCACGGTTCGTTAGGAGAGCGATAAATGTCAAGAATGCACACACGAAAAAGGGGAAAATCGAAGTCAAGAAGGTTACACACACCAGAAGAGGGTAAAATAAGCCAGCTTACAAATGACGAGATAATCAAGACTGCAGTGGATTTAAAGAAAAGTGGACTTACGAATTCCGTTATAGGCGTAAGATTACGTGATCAGTACGCGGTACCAGGAACTAGAACAGAACTGGGAGCCAAATTGAACACGATATTTAAGGAAAACAATCTTTCAGATCCAGTTCCTGAGGATCTTATGAGTCTCATCAAGAGATACAAAAATGTCAAGGCGCATACTGAAGTGAATAGAAAGGATCAGAGCAATATACGTGGTCAAGGACTTATCATGGCAAAAATCCTCAGACTTGTTAAATATTACAAAAGAGAGGGCTACCTTCCTGAAGAGTGGAATCTAAACAGAGTGCTTTGAAGTATCTTTAATGCTAAAAGACATCATTAGCTCCGAATTCTATAGCGTTTTAAAAGAAGGTTCAAAAAAAATACTAGAGAATGAAAGAATAAGAGTTTTAGTCCATAATGACGGTGACGGAGCATCATCTGGCATTATTCTGTGCAATGTACTGAAGAGAAGCGGGATTGAATTTGATCTTAGCTTCATAAAATCCCTTGACCCAGATGGCTTCAGAAGAAAAGTTCAGGAATCCTCTGACATTTTTACCGTAATAGCGGATGCGGGATCAGATCAGGCGCAATTTATTCCTGAGTTTGATAACATCGTCATACTAGATCATCATTTCTACAAGAAAAGCGAGTTCAAGGGTCTGAATATCAACGCACGTGATTATGGCGTAGACGGAACCAGGGAAGCATGTGGCGCAACGATGTCTTTTCTCATGGCCCTCGCCATCAGCGAGAAAAATTCCGATCTATTGCCATTCATGATTGCCGGACTAATAGCTGATAAACAGGACATAGGTGGTTTTAGGGGTCTGAATGCCACTATTGTTGAACACTATGGAAAATCTCTCGAGGAAAAACACCCATTGAACCTTGAGGGCGAAAATATAGGGGATGCACTTACTTTCTCTATCGATCCTTTCATTTACAACCTCTCGGGAAAACCGGAAAACGTAAAAACAGCGCTAGAAGGCATTGGCTTGGACCCGAGCATCGCCTTGAATTCAATAACAGATTCAGACTCAAAGAAATTGTTTGAATTCCTTGCTCTTCGACTGCTCCAACAGGGTGTTTCGTCGGAGAGCATAAAGTATCTTGAAAGTGACATCTTCTTCTTCCGGGATCTCGGTTTCTCGTCAAAAGAACTCTCCACAATCATAGATGGAAATTCGAAGCTTGGTGAAAACGGAGTCCCAGTTGGTTACTTCCTCGGCGAAAAAGGCTTACAGGATGCTATGATAAATAATTGGAAAATCTACAAGTCAAAACTCATTGAATATACCTATCGTGTCTTTAAAGAAATTTTTGAGGAAAAAAATGTAAGGTATTTTTATGCTCCCGAGCAGGAGATGACAGGTGCAATTAGCGGCATACTAACCCTTTACGTCCTAAAACAAGACAAGCCGCTCGTTGGCATTAATGTTGGCGATAGCGACACTAAAATAAGTTCCAGGGCTGCTAGGCCGCTTTTAAGTCGAGGGTTAAACCTCTCCACAGTAATGAAAGAATCAGCTTCCCAGGTAGGCGGCAGTGGTGGGGGACACGATATTGCAGCCGGGGCGATTATACCACGAGGAAAAGAGAAACAGTTTATAGAAATCGCTAACAATATCATAGGCGGTCAGCTAGGGCATCGGGAAACTACTTGAATTTCCACATTTGGTTCAATTACACAAAGTAGCGAGTCGAAGTACACTGATTGAATATTACGGGACGAATGGGAATTACTCTTTAACAAAACATCAGTCCATGAATGTTAAAAAATACCCCAATCCATTTTCGGGGGTAATGTTCTTGTCCTATCCTGCCGGGTTCGAGCCAATGGACCATTCACGAGATAGATGAATGATTCACTAAGTGAGCCGTTATTCACGAGTTAACATCACGAATCTGTTCTTATTTGGCAATAAGTTGACCGAATGCGCGTTGGTACTAGGATAGTTCCAAGAGAATTCACCTAAAGAGTGAAAGTAAAAGGCACTAATTTCAGAAACAGAGTAAGAGCAAAATTAAATTTAGTATGAACTCAAGTTTAACAATGTGAAAATGTTCATGCAATAACATATCTAAGCTCACATTTGCGATACGATCTCTGATCCAGTTATCCGGTTTACCCCTCAAAATTTTAAAGAAACTTCCACAAAACCTTTAATCCAATGAAGAATTATATGTTGAATGCCTAGGGTTGGGGTTTTTACCCATGATTTCAAATTTTACCACGATTCAATCCAGTTGTTGAGGAGATGGAATCTCCCTTTTGCGAGCCTTATAGACCTACAAAACGTTCCCCCCGATGTAAAAGCCGTCCTAAGTTCGTCCAAGGATCAAGAATGCTCTGAAATCCAGTTTAAAGCAGATACCCCGAGAGAAGGACTTAGAAAAGCATTGCCAGCTCTCTTCCTGAAGAATTCCTTTCGTGAATTATTCATAGGAATTGATCCAGGACCGTATCCGGGAATAGCGATACTTGCGGACGGAATACTAACGGAAGCCTACGAATGTTCAAGCCCAGAAAAACTGCTGGAAGACATTACAGGAATTATCTACGAGTACAAATATGAATTTTTAGAAGTCAAGATGGGCAATGGGGATATCCCTAACAGAGACTACATAAGGCGATTGCTGTCTGAAAAGGATATACATGTGAAGGTAGTGGACGAAAAATACACAAGCTTTCCTCATAAATTACATGACAATGCATTATCTGCAGCGCGAATAGCAGGCGTTGAAGAAAACTATAGAATTTCTCCAGAAATTCAAAATGGGATACACAGAAAAGATGCTTATGATCGTGAATTCATCACATTAAGAAGAGCCATTATGGCGTCTCAAAACTGATTCTACGCTTTGCCTTTCCATTCTTTTGGTTAAGGGAACATCTGTATAATTGACGGGTGGTCACTTATCCATAAAATAGGATGATGATTATTGTTGAACTTCGCGACCATATCGGCTTGACTCACAGAATTCCAATAGTATGGATCTTAAAATGTTCCACCCTAACTTCAAATTAGATCCGTTTCGATCAATCCACAAACTGTATGATCATTATACTGTATCGTTAGCCATTCATCAATAACTTTTCTAATTCGCATTATAAGAATATCCAGGAAAAATGTTACGTTTTCCACTTGGGTTTCGAAACCTTTGGTTTATTTCTTCTGCCGGCGGAATACGCGAGGAGAGCCATGAATACCGCAACGACGGCTGCTACATAATATATCCAGGTATAGTTTGGAGGCGATCCGTAATAGAACTTTATGGTCACGAGCCCGGTCTTACCATTAATTTCAATCAAAGGATTCGAAGTAGACACACCTAGTGTATGGACTCCGTTTGAAATTGCGGGATTTGTATAGTTGTATGTCACGTTAACCGAGCTTCCGGGACCTAGTGATGAAATGACTTCCGAATGCACTTGAGTACTATCCATGTAAAAATCTATTGTCAGATTCTTTACATAACCGGTTCCAGGATTACTGACAGATACAACAAATGTAATCGGCGCAATGACCTTTATGCTCGTATTATACTTCGGAGAACTAACTGTTTTACCGTTATAATTTCCTGTTGAGAACACCTGCATGTGCAAAGTTTGGGCATAAAATGGAGCCTTAAAGTTAATAGCGAAATTCGGAGACTTTGAAGTGTTGTGATAGGAAAATGATGGGCTTGCCCCAGTCATATTCTGGCCTGCTATGTAAACAGTTACTGAATAATTGGAGAATCCGGTTGTGTCGTTCACGTAAAGCGTAAAGTTCTGCCCTTCACCGATATATGATGGAAGCGTGAGAGTGGAGGCAAGCGGAGGAGCGTAACCAGATGCATTGGACACAACCAGAAGAGATGATCCCAGGAGTATCATTACAACAATGAGTGCCAAAATAACTTTCTTCATCTCTTCCTACCTCTTAAGATTGTAACAACGAACCCGGCAACAACTGCAACAGCTATAACAATTAGCCCTGTGTAAAGTGCCTCGTAGGGATTTCCAGTATAATTAGATATGATCTTATTCCCGGTGACATGTGAACCCACCTGGATCGACCCCAGATGTACCACACTCAAGGTCTGATTCTGATACCCGACGGTTTTATTGTAAATTTCAATATTGAAATTAAAATTATAGATGGGAGAACTATTATTCGAAGGCTTCAACAGAACATTTAGAACCGTACTGGAATCATAATTAACCGTTGTGGAATTTGATGTTACATTGTTGATCTCCAATAATGGAGTCCATGATCTGTTCGTAATGTATGTTGGATCAATGATCCTGAAATTTAAAGTAATTTTAGCATTCCCAGTATTATTCAGAACCACGGGAATGTCTAATTTTCCCCCAACCATAGATTCAGGGGACTTATGAACGGAATAGGATAGGAATTCATTAACGAATACAGGGAGGGTATATGATTTGGTTGAGTTAGAATAAGTTACGCTGATGGGTACGGAATTGTTGCCATAAGCGACATTTCCCACATCGCTGAAATTACCAGTCACGTTTGCAATTTGGCCGGGTTCGAGATTCATTGTAGATGTGTTAAAAGTAGCTGTCCAGCCTGTCGCCCCTGAGCTCAGTTTAATGAACTCTGCAACATTGCCTGTATTTTGAATCGAAAATTTATAACTAAATGGTACCTTCGGTGTGATATTAGGCTTATGTTGCTCTGGTGTTAACTTAAAGTCCGTCTTTGGTATTATTTGCATGTTCAAGAAAACAGAACTTGGTGAATTAATAAGAGTTGTTGACGACGCACTGTAAGCGACAGATATGGACGAATTGTTAGCAGCAACCATGGAACTGGAGAAGGATGTTTCAAAAGTGTATGTCCCATACGGGAGCAGAAGCGATACACGTGAACTATTGAACATATAGTTACTGCCCAGATTGGTTGATAGTGTTACATTATTATTAATTGTGGATGTCCCCAAGGTCACATAAACCTTGACCTTGTAAGCAGGTTGCATACTAATGTTATAACTTAGACTGCTGGTAAAAGGAGATATCGCTAGGTTCTGTAAAAATGCAGAATCTAGACTGTTGTCCTGAACGTACACCGTGTAGTTTGAAGTAGCCAACGAAACAGAATACTCACCTGCAATATTGGTATTTGCCACCTTGGTGTAATTTGCCGAATAAAACACTATAGTGCTTAAGCTAGATGCTACTCCGTTGAATGACAATACACCTTTTACTGTTGTGAGCATTGGCTTAGCTAAGACCGGAACAGATACAAATGTGTTCTTAGTCACATAAACTTGGATTGTGCCAGCTAGCGAATAGGATCCAGATGAATTTGCCATTCTTCCATGATACACTACTGAATAATACCCTAAAGGTACAGGAGTAGATCCAGAAGAAAGAGATATGCCAAATCCGTTACCAACGAGAAGATACGTTCCCTGATTATTTCCGAGAGTGTTACTTAGATTTAACTGTGCATAGGGATTATATTTTGGGGAGAATGATATGAAACCATTAACATTGACCAGAGAGATGTTTACACCTTCAGTCGAGGAATATGCATAAACGTAATATTGCCCGAAGATCAGCTGTTCAGGCGAACTCACTTCTGTGCCATTAAGATAATAGATGTTCGTGGTCGTCGATCCGTTTGCTTTAACGGACCCGAAATTCGATAATGTATGGTTGGAGAGAGGCGATCTTCCTTCATTGACTCCGATAACAGGGTTATCTGCCAAGAAACCGGACTTTATTCCTTCAACTGCAATATAGTATACGCCTACTGGAATTCCAGAATTAATAAGATCGAATGTAATATTATTATTTTGGATCGTTGCAGAGAAGTTAGCCCCGGAATTATATAATGCAACCTTGGTACCGTTTGGACTCACTTCTGGATCGATGAAATGCAAAGAACCAGAAGTTACAATAGGGCTTGCTCCGAATGAAACTGAGCGGCTTTTCACGTTGATCTCTTGCGAATGGAAGCTGGAACTAAGATAACGGACGTACATGCCGTTTAGGGAAATACCGGGATACAACAATGAGAACGCGCCAGAGGAAAGATTTCCAAATGATACAGGTAAACCAGAAGAAGAATAAAGAACAACAAGACCAGAAGGAGTGGCCGTATAGTTTCTAGACGACATTGAGTTTATAGCTGTTACATTGACGTAATTAGATTTTACAGCAGTTATACTTATTTTCACGAATGGCCCGACGGAGTTAATAACATTACCGTACACCGTTCCATTCGAAGTAGAAGCAAGTACTGAAAAACTGTACATTCCTATTGGTATCTGAACAGTGAGCGGAATAGTGGATGTGAAAGGAAACGAGATCATAGCTGAAGAATTCATTATCTCGTAATCACCAACATAGGCTGTGGATACCCCTGGACTATGCGAGGAAAGATTTACAAAGCTTGACTTCTGCCATTTCCCTGCCAAATTGAAGGAGGAATTCGCTCTAATATCAATAGTCTTCAGGTATGAATAATTACCATTCGCAGCGTGATTCGTAGCATATATGGTGTATACACCAATCGGTACATTTGCCACGAAGGATCCATTGCTGCTCTTCTCAGCAGTTACGTTAGCGGACATTTTTCCGTTCTTGAGAAGCTCTACGTTAGCATTTCCTGAAATGGCATGACCAGGAATAATAACAACACGCACTGCTGGAGAAAGAGAATAATCTGAGGTATAGTTTTTACCCCATGTCGAAAATGACACTTGCCCTACCATTGACATTATCGACGAGTTCCCAGCGAAAACAGAATAATTACCTGGGGTGACCCAGGCAGTAGCTGTGCCATTGGAATCTGAAACTACCTGCTTTACAATTAAGCCGTTTGTCGTTGTGATATTTAGAGGAATACCGGAGATCCCAATTGAACCAATAGAGATTTTGGCTAATATACGATCAAGAATCACGGTAATATTTTTGGTTGTAGTAGAATTTGCCACCACGCTCACGTTTCCAATATTATGGTAGTAATCTCCTGCAGAAACGAGAGAAATGTTGTAGGTTTCAGGGGGTACATTCAATTTCTCAAAATACCCATTAGAAACGGTTATGTTAAAACTGTTGTTGTATGTGCTGTTCTTGAATATTAGTGTCCCGCTGTTAAAGGGTATGGCAGCCGAATTTGAGTTAGATGAAGAGTAAGTTAGGCCAATAGTACCGCGTACTGAATCTTCGGGTAAGGTAAGATTCTTGATAATATAGTAGCCAGGGAGTCCGGTTGTAACGTTTATAGAGCTGTTTGTCCGTTCAGCCTGTGAATTGCTCACATTCAGACTGTAAGAAGCTATCGTTGAGCTCCCGGAAAGCTCCAAAGTGTTGTATTTCCCGGTGGAAAATAGAAGCGTATCGTTTCCAGGAACAGCATTCAACTTGTACTCTCCAGATGCATTTGTCTTCACGACTTCGTGCGGAATACCATATTGGTCGAAGAGCGTAACATATACGCCTGGTGCAGGTCTCCCGTCTCCAGAGACAACTTTACCCTGAACAATGGCTCCAGGGTAATATGAAACTATCGGATCCCATTCATTATTGACACTAACGAGGTCAACAGCCGGAGGAAATAAGACAACTGTTCCATTATTTTCCTTGTACAATTTGTACGCTTGTTCAAGTGGTATGTATTTTCCAGCGGAAAGATGATTCTGGTAATCTTTGTACGGATTGTAATAACTGGAAGAATAGACAATTTCGAAGTTACTCATATTCCACGCAGGCATAACCGGATAACTCGAATTACCAGTGCTGACTCCAGGTATTCCGCTTGTTAAACCGACCACCGAAGGTGGATAACCTATGGTAAATCGATATATGCTTGAGTTGTAAAAACTCTGGGTATAGGAAATATTAGTTCCAGTAATTGTGGCGTCCTTCGGAGTTTGATTCAGTGGAAACGTTCCGTTAGAAGTGGTGGCTATAATGTTATAAAATGGATATGGAACTACTTCACCCTGGTAGTCATATGACTGATAATCGGTTAGAAAAGCAGGTGCATAAAATATACCTGGATCACTAGCAGAGATCGGAAAGAGCCCAGACGATCCGACTGTTATCTGATTATACTCTATGTTATAACCGGTCTCAGAGATAAGCTGTTGATATAGATCATTCAGCGATTGAAGCGAATATTTTGATGATAATTGACCATTAAGATAGGCAAAATAAACGTTGGCGCTCGAAATCTGGGGAATAAAATTACCGTACAGTGATGGATCAGACAATACTATTGATGTGTAACTACCTGGATTTTGTGATACTCCAAGTACATTTTTGTACTCTGCGTTTCCAAGGTACTGAATGAGCGTGTTTTTGACATTGCTGCTAAAACTATTACTGTTGTTTACATAATTTCCCTGTATGACACGCGCAATATATAAAGACAATATCTGGCTCTGATTCTGCGCTAGAAGTACCTGCCCAGCGACTTCATACCCCTGCTGGAAATCGTCCGCCACGGTGGGATGTTGCCCCTGATACATTTCCTGAAATCCGTAGTCCCACCAGGAAAGGTACGCAGGTCGTTTATCAAATGGCACGTTCTTGTTCTGACCGGCAAGCCATAAGAATGATTGAACCTGTGGATCTGTCTTATTTACTATCGATAGACCGGAAGCTCCAGCAAATGCAATCGTGCTTGCGTTCAACCCAAAGAATGAAGGCAGCGCAGATGCAAGTTCACTATTTACATGACCAGCGTTATTTGTGGGAATACCAGATGACACAGTAGATAATCCAGAAGGAACAACAAGAGCAATAACGACAAGCACAACAAAGGCAACCTGCAAGCCCTTTATATTCCCTCTTATACTTTTAGCTGGCGACATCTCTGAACTAACGCGTCTTTTCTTTAGATCCTGCAACCTCACTATTCCAATGAAATAAACGAGAAGTCCAGCAGTTAATATTGCATACACAGGGGCGACATCTATATTAAACTTGAAAGATTCAAAACTCATGAAAATTGAAACTATGGAAAAAATTGCAAAGAAGAGCATGAGTTCTGAACGTGTCTTTAGGAATTTATAGATCACATAACCTAAACCAGATAGACCTAAGATAAACTCCGCCCCACCATAACCACTTATGTAGGAACCAAGGGTTGATATTGTTACCCCTGAAGCCTCAGCTATGGTTGTATATACCCTGCTTTTTATAAAGTAACCATAACCACCTAATACTTTCACCAGAAGTGACGGGTAAAAGTGCGCAAGACCAACAATGGCAAGTCCGGCAGCGAGGATAAGTGCGGGGATTATTAATATCCATGGCCTGCGGCTGATAAGATTCATTAGAACAGCAAAGCCTATGATAATCACGCCAAGAAGCAACTCTGTGTTGTACCATTGTGGTCCTTCACCTAATATTTGGTAATAATAGGCGCCCATTGCGAAACCTATCGCTATGAAAATTATGGTATAGAATGTGAGATAACCGCTTGGTTTCTTAACTATCAAGTTGGTAAGAATCTGAACAGCGACATATATCAATACTATCGCTTCGATGTAGGCATAGCCCTGCCATGAAAGCATTAAGCCACCCAGAGAAGCTCCAGCGAGCATTACATAAACAACAGCTACTCGATTGTTTCGATAAAAGTTAACTAGATTTGATCCTAATGAACGAGCATTACCTATCTTATCAAGCAAATAAGTTGGTTTCGTAGCCTTCATGGCCTTTATGTAGAAATATATTACGAATAACGCAAAGAGTAGTTCTGGAGTGTGCATCCTTCCGTCAGAGAGAACACCAGCGGAGAGATTCACTGACATGATTGCGAAGAGGAAAGCCCCGATAAGGCCCCCACGCCTGCCAAAAATTTCCTTTCCAATTAGGTAAACAGGAATTATCATTATTGCGCCGAAGGCTGCGTCAAGTTCCTCAAATGCATAGAATGCCACTGTTTCTACACCGACATGGAATATCGGGCCAAAGGTCTCAGCTACAACTATAACAAGCATGTGAAAGAAAGGATTCCTAGGGTTTATGGTTCCGATAGGGTAGTTCATCCTCGGATCGAATACTATCCAGTGATGATATGTAATAAAGTAAACAATGTTCATCCAGTTGTAATATGGATCACTTCCACCTGATGTGGGCAGAACAGCGATCCCACCACCTGTTACAAACGTAGGGCCCCATGCAAAATAATTGGACACAAATAGGTAGAATACCATAAGAATTCCAACTACTATGTATTCAACATGCTTCTGGACCCAGATTGATAAATTCTCCGTCCTTTCGTTATCACTATATGTATACATTATGTTTGTACCTGAAGGAAGCTAATTGAATTAGTGTATAAAAAACTAATCCGATTGGAAAAGTGTCCAGATGTGAATATAGGGATGGAGGAGAACAAAGATATAAATAGAGGGATTTCACTTAGTAATTTTTGCTTCATACCTCAGACTTTCACGCTTAATATTTCGGTTTATGTTTATTGTACATTTCTCTTAGCATACTGTCGTCAACATGAGTATAAATCTGGGTTGTGGCTACGCTTGCATGCCCCAGTATCTGCTGTATAAACCGTATGTCGCCCCCATTTCTGAGAACCGATGTGGCAAAGGTGTGCCTTAATACGTGAGGTGTGACCTTTTTTCTTATACCTGCTTTTTCTGCGGTTCCCTTTACAAGGCGCTCAATTGAAGAAGAATCATACCTTCTTCCTCTCCGACTGAGAATCAATGGCTCAGGATCGCCAACTGCATCATATCTCTTCATGAGATACTGATCCAAGATCTCTTTACATTCGGAGGGCATTATGACAATTCTATCCTTATCCCCTTTGCCAGACCGTATCCGTATCACGCCTTCCTCAACATCAACATCCTGTATGTTTAATTTACAAAGTTCCCCGACGCGAATACCAGTATATGCGAGTATATTGATAATCAGATTTGCTTTAAGGTCATTCTTTGAAAATGTGATAAGTGTCCTTGCTTCACTCTCGTTCAGGTATGAAGGCATATGCACGGGTCTCTGCGGAGCCGTAAGATTCAAAGGAGGTACAACCGATCTCGACTTAAAAAAAAACCTTATGGCTTTTATAGCTAAATACTGACTGGTTTTTTTATATTTCTTCTCCACGGAGACAAAGTGCTTGAAACGTTCAATATCAGCAGATGTACATTGCTCGGGCTTCTTTTTGACGAAATTGAGGAAAAGAGAGACAAGAAAGGAATATTCCTTAACCGTGTAGGGACTTTTTCGCTCACCGATCATATACGAACGAAAATTTTCAATGTCTTTATTGAAATTAATGTCGCGCAAAAGATATCAATTGAGGTAAACAAAAGCACAATAAAAATGTATAGATGAATTTTCCTTAGGCTATTTAGAGCTAAAATTCGAACCTCTTTAGATCAAAAACATAATGCTCTAGTGAAAACAAGTCATGGTCAACCTCCATAGGAGAATTTCACAACAATGGAAAGAAAAAATCGTTGGCAAGAGTAAAAATCACAGATTTATTCCACTTTAGAACAAAAGCAGAATTTGAGTTAATGGCTGCCAAAAGATCTTGGGCATATCTTCACAAATGATCGGAATACTTCCTACCATTCTAAAAAATAAAAGCTTAGCTTTATCAATAACTCTTTTAAATCAGAGTTGAATCAGAATATAATGAAAGCTGCAACTATAGGTCCAGAATTTGGTAATGAACATTTAAGGGTAACAGAAAAGGATATGCCGTCGATAGCGACCGGGGACGTGCTGATACAAGTGGATAAAGGGGGCTTGAATCCCGTAGATTATAACCTAATTAATGGTAAACTTATATACAATATTAGTCCTATACCACATGTCCCGGGTACAGAAGTGATTGGGACAGCAGTAACAGATGGCAAGTTAATAAACAGAGGAGATCGAGTCATAATATACAACAGAGTCTTTGACGGCACTTGTGAAAAGTGCATCACAAACAGGGAACACCTCTGCATAAATGGCGGAATTTGGGGCGTAATCACGGACGGGGGTTACCAGGAATACGTTTCTGTTCCAGAAAAGAATCTTTTCAAAATGGAGGATTATTTGGATGAGGACGTAGCCGCTAGTCTTCCCGTTGCTGGACTAACTGCCTACCATGCTCTGAAACGCGTAAGTGCAAGAAGCGGAGAATCGATTCTTGTATATGGGGCTTCAGGGAATACTGGAATGTTTATTGTTCAGTTTGCGAAAATTATGGGAATGCACGTATATGGCGTTTCTAGGAACCTATGGATTAAGTCCTTTGGATGCGACGAGGTATTCAGTACAAAAAGTGTGCCTCAAGATCTCACTGCGGATATAGTGGTAAATTCTCTTGGCTCAGAATTTTGGGATGAATCGTCGAAGCATTTATCCGTCTCAGGAAGATTGGTGACATTTGGAATTCAAACTGGGAAAGAAGCTTCGCTTGACATATCAAAGATTTATTCCAGAGAAACAACAATCGTTGGCTCAACCGGCGGAACAAGGAAAGATCTTCACGAAATAATTTCTATTGCCCGCGATTACCAATTGCGGATAAAAAAATTCAAGGAGTACCCGATTAGCGAATTAAAACAAGCTCTTTCGGACTTCCAGAAAAGACATGAGGGAAGAATCCTAATAAATATGAAAAAGTGACATTTTTATTTTTCCCTTCGCTTCATGCCCGGCACATCTTTTGGACTCCATGATCCATCTTCGTTCCTGGTATACCCAAGATCATAATTTTCATCCAGATCTTTCGCACTCATTATTGATTCATAAGGCAGCGAATTTGACCAGCCTATGCCACGAAGAAGAATCTCATTATGATCGGGATAATAAACTAAATCTTTTGCAGTCCTGGTCGCATCAGGCCATACCTCTATATCGAGAATTTTTAGTTCCTCTCCTCTGTCTGCAATAAACTGACTTGTCATATCTGGCCCTGTCGGTTTAGAAATAAGCATACCTGGTTTCATGGAAATCTCCTTCCCGCCCATGCGCAAAGTTCCTTGACCGTTCAAAACAAGGTAGTATTCATCAACGGCAGAATGACTATGGAGTCTTGAATAAGTGCTGTCTTTTCCAATCCAGTAGGTTCGCATAAATGCCCGCCCCATTCCGAGCAGAGGCATGAGAAACCTTGTCGTGCCTTCCGGCTCCTTCAGTGTCAACGCCTCCTCTTCCGGGAACAGCGATTCGTCCGAAAAAACATCGGTGGTAGGGGGAATCCATGCCTCCTTTTCTGATGGAACGTTACCATCAGGTGCACGGTATTCCTTGACTTCATCAGACCACATAGAAGCAATGCGTTCCACATACCTGAATCCAGCATTGTCAAGATCAGGAACCATAATCCATAACTTTTCAGGGAGGTCCTTCCTTAGGCGTCCGCTGAATTTACCAAGTTCGTTCCACAAAAAATTCGTAAGAGACATGAAGTCTCTATCATTGCCTCCCGTTGGTATTTGGCCAAAGGAATTTGGAAGGAAAAGTTTCCAAGCAATATCTAGCCTTATTGCAGTAGCTGGTATTTCATTTAAATCAGTTTTTTTCGCAACAATTATTTTCATATAACCACTAAAAGTAGATATAAGAAATTAACTATTGAATTTTTCTTGGTCTCAGATGTAAATTCAAGCCTTTGGCAAGGATTTAAGCGCCTGAATAGGTTCTTTAATCCCATTCGAGAATATATATGATGCGGAAACAAGGATGTCCGCGCCTAGTTTTGCACACTCATTCCCTGTAACATCATTCACTCCGCCATCAATCTCAATCTGAATCCCGAGGCCGCGCTCATCAATTATCTGTCTAGATTCAGAAATTTTTGGTTTTACATAATCTAGGAACTTTTGGTATGAGAATCCGGGGTGAACAGACATGATGACCAGAAGTTCTGCACCATAAAAATCTGGGAGAATATCCGAAATTCGAGTCTCCGGATTCACTGCAATACCCATTTTTTTGCCTTCCGCATAAATTTTCTTCCGAAGATCGACAAAATCCACCAAACACTCGGAATGGACAGTTAGTATGTCTGCTCCGGCATCTATGAAGCTTTTATAATAGTGATCGGGCCGCTCGATCATTAAATGTGCCTCAATCGGCTTTGCCGTGCATCGTCGCACTGCCTTTACAAAATCAGATCCAACGGTTATATTTGGAACGAAATGGCCATCCATAACGTCCACGTGATAACTATAAGCACCGGCACTATCGCACTCAGAGATTTGATTTTCTAACTGCTCCAAACGCGAAGATATCAATGATGGCGAAACTTTCACGAAAAAGTAATTGCTAACTATGATTAAAACATGTTCAATGACTTTACATTCAGCGTATTCTTTTGCGGTTCAGGTTAACTTCTCTATCAAATGACCATTTGCTCTAAAAACCTATATATAATATTTATAGGTGTAGAAATTTCCATGGAAATACTTATTAAGGTGAAACCATTCGTTGATTGTAATGATAAGCCACGAGAACCAAAAACCTAAGTCAATATCCGGTAGATCACAGAAAGATCTGACCAATGAGATATTTCAACGTGTAATAAAGCTAAAATTAAAATTGATAAATCAGTACCATAAAATGTACCAAGAATCATCTCTGGATCATGTAAGGAAAATATTGACTAAAGTTGAAAATTCCGAGAAAGAGGATACTGAACTCATTAAATCTGCTATAGAAACAGGTTCCCTAGACGAACTCTCACCAGATTCCCAGCCAGTTGACTACGAAATGCTTGATCACATCATTGCAGAAGATTCGGACGAAACAGACCCAAATGATTTGAGAAGTGTACTGATATTTGCGATGAAAATGTCAAACGATTTCAGTAAGATATTCTCTTTGATGGCTGAAGAATATAAAGGTCTCCAGGTAACAAATGCTCTCAGAGTGCTTACCGACAGGGAGCTGGATATGAAAAATTATCTCACTAATCTTTACGATGACTTAATAAATAAGGACTACTGGTGATTATCTGGATTTTTTAAAGTTTAATTTTTTCAAGGCAAAGAGATGACTCTATTATTCCCCGCATTGAAAACTGCAATTTAAGAAAATTCCATCACTTTAATCAAGAACATCCATGACAACCTTCATAGAATTTTAGGAGGATGTCACCGATAACGTATTAAACCGAAAATTAATTAATGATATTATGCCATCCAAAACTAAATCTTTCTGGCAAAAAAAGTTGGAAGAGATGGAGCGATCAAAGGCGGGTTTCAATAAAGATTATGACACTTGGAAGAAAAGAACATTGAATCCTTGGAATGAAAAGACACATTTTTCACCCACAGAATATACGAATTCATCGAGTTTTGACCTGAAGGAGATTTACTCATCCGAAGACATTCCGAGCGATTATGAAAAGAAGAGGTTAGGGATGCCTGGTGAATACCCCTTTACTCGAGGCATATATCCTAACATGTACAGGGGAAAACGATGGACAATGAGAATGTTTTCTGGTTTCGGTACTCCAGAGGACACAAACCATCGGTTAAGATATTTGATAAAACATGGAGAAACCGGACTCAGTATAGCTTTTGACATGCCCACTCTCTACGGTTACGACTGCACCAATGAAAGGGCTGAGGGCGAGGTTGGGAAATGCGGCGTAAACGTGTCATCCTTGAAGGACATGGAGATCATTTTCAAAGGAATCGATCTCTCAAAAGTGAGTACATCCATGACCATAAATGCCCCTGCTGCGGTTCTCACCGCAATGTACGCAGTTGTAGCCCAGAAAAAAAACATTCCTATAGAAAGACTCGCGGGCACTGTCCAGGCAGACATTCTCAAAGAATATATAGCACAAAAGGAATGGATATACCCACCAGAAGCGCACATAAGACTGATTAGGGACATGATGGTATTCTGCACAAACAACATGCCAAAATGGAATTATATAAGCATATCCGGATACCATATAAGGGAAGCTGGTGCAAGTGCACTTCAGGAATTAGCTTTTACGCTCGCAGACGGTTTTTTCTACGTGGACCTCGGCCTTCAAGCAGGTCTTGAAATCGATAGATTTGCACCAAGACTTTCATTCTTTTTCAATTCGTCCATAAACTTTTTTGAGGAAATTGCTAAGCTTCGCGCAGCAAGAAGAATATGGGCGGAAGTCCTAAAGGAGAAATACGGAGTAACGGACAAGAGGAGTCTTGGCCTTAAGTTCCATACACAGACATCAGGATATACCCTAACTTGGCAGCAACCTCTTAACAACATAGTGAGGACAACGATAGAGGCAATGGCAGCGGTTCTTGGTGGAACACAGAGTCTTCATACAAACTCATACGACGAAGCATGGGCACTTCCATCCGAGGATGCAGTTAAGGTTGCCCTCAGGACCCAGCAGATAATATCCGAGGAAAGCGGAATACCCGATGTCATCGACCCACTCGGTGGATCGTACTACCTTGAGTGGCTAACTGACAGGATGGTTGAGGAAACATACAGGTACTTTTATGAGATCGACAGACTTGGGGGGATACTCGAGGCTGTAAAAAAGGGTTACATACAGAAGGAAATAGCTGCAACATCTTATAAAAGACAGATAAGGCTTGAGCAGGGCAAGGAGACAATGGTTGGAGCAAACAGATATGTCGAGGAAAATGAGAAGCCCATAAGTATTCTGAGAATAAGCAAGAATGCCGAGAAGGCTCAGGTTACGCGGCTTAGGAACGTAAAAAGCAAAAGGAACGAGGCTCATGTGCAGAAAACTTTGCTTGATCTGGAAAACGCCATGAAAACCGAAAATGAAAATACGTTCCCTTACATCATGAAAGCTGTTGAAGCTTATGCCACGCTCGAAGAAATATCAAACGTTGGGAGAAAGATCTTCGGTGAATGGAAAGAACCAATCATTGTTTAAGGATCGGCCTATAAAGGTCCTTCTGGCCAAGCCCGGGATTGATGGGCATGATAGGGGAATATTTGTGCTCTCCAAGGCGTTCAGGGACGCAGGAATGGAGGTCATATACCCGGGATTGCTTCCGAAGCCTGAAGACGTAGTTGAAATTGCAGTAAACGAAGACGTCGATGTAATTGCGCTTAGCCTGCTCAATGGAGCCCATCTCACTGTTTTCAAGAAGGTGATAGATATCATGAAGAAACGTGGCATTAAGGACATTGCCGTTGTCGGGGGAGGCACGATCCCTGATGAGGACAAACCCAAACTCGAGAAAATGGGTATCACAGGAAATTATGGGCCAGGAACACCCCTTTCCGTAATTATAGAGCATGTCAAAAAAAGAGCCCAAGAGGCCAGAAAGCTGAAGATGGCGTGATTTCTTGAAAATAAATGAAATAATAAGTGGCATTCTCCGTGGAGATAAAACCTCGATCTCCAGGGCAATCTCTATTGTGGAAGGAGAACCAGGTTCAGAAATTTCCAGGATTCTTATGGAGAAGATTTACAAAAACATCGGAAATGCTCATATTGTAGGAATAACCGGACCGCCGGGAATAGGGAAGAGTACCATGATAGGCCATCTAGCTGAGATGATTGCAAAGCCCGGGAAACGCGTCTCTATCGTTGCCATAGATGCTTCCAGTCCGTTCTCCGGCGGTGCATTTCTCGGTAACAGAATAAGGATGCAGGAATCTCTTGCAAGGAACGGTATTTTCATGAGAAGCATCGCTTCCAGGGGTATGGAGGGCGGACTCACCGCCTCTATCTGGGAAACAGTCAAAATACTCGATGCTGGAGGATCAGATTACATAATTGTTGAGACAGTCGGAGCTGGCCAATCAGACATAGAGGTTGTGAATCTTGCACATACGGTAGTGGTAGTTCTCGGACCTGGTCTTGGTGATCAGATCCAAGCATTGAAAGCGGGCATCATGGAGATAGCCAGTATATTTGTTGTAAACAAGATCGATCTTCCGGGTGCTTACATCGCACTGAAGGACATACAGGACACCCTAGCTATGTCCCCGCAAAAGGGATGGAAAATACCAGTTTTAGGAGTTAATTCTTTAGACGGAACTGGATATGAGGAGTTAATTTCCAGAATAGGCGCGCACATGGATTACATTCAGGCTAACGACAGTGCGAAAGAGGAGATAATAAGGAAAGAACTGAAAGTAGTCGCTATGGAAGAACTTAGGAGAACTTTTGAAAGAAAAATGAATACATTTCTCTCAGAACAAAAGAATAGCAAGACCCTGCTAAAAGGTGGCGTGGATATCTACAGCGTTGTTGATGCGATCCTTCACGATGAAGATAAGTAATTGTTGTGTCTGTGCGCCAAGCACCATTTTCTTCATTTCAAAGCGAATAAAGATTCGGGCGGATTTTTTCGATGACTTCTCTTGAGTTACCGGAGAATTCACCGATATTGATGTCGCATCTATACCCGCTCATCCTGTTATTCATGAACCTGTTACATATGTGTTGTTGAGCAGAAAGCCCCATTGTCTCAAGATCGCTTTCTATCTCTGCACTCTGCAGCACGCTAAGTTCGTCAGGAGTTGTTACCAAAACGAATCTTGATTTCTGGAGGGTATTCCATACCCTTGCTGATAGATCCTGCCAGCTCTTTATAATCTTGATTGCACGATCCTTGCTTATCCCGGATTTAATCCTAAGAACGAATTTTATGTCTCTTCCAAGGTGCTCATAAAATTCTCTCTCTACCTTGAGCAGGTGCATCGTTGACGAGGAGGCGGGAGTATCCCAGACAATGTTTTTGTATGAATCCGAATCGTCAAGATCTGTTATCTTGCTGATAATGAATTCTTCCGCTACGCCAGGACTCGTTGCTATATGATCCAGTATAGATCGATCTGTGTCGACAAATTCACTCACTATTGAATAAACCTCCTCTCCGTAAGCGGATTTCCACATCTCAGAAACTTCACTTTCACTGAGAGTCATTACGTCCAAGTTTTTCACGGCTTCGGTAAAAATGTACGAAAGCGAACTCATGAAATCAGTGGAAACAAGAAGCGTTTTTGATTTCTCGGAAAGATTGAGTGCATATGCGGAGGCAATGGAAGTTTTTCCGACGCCTCCTTTGCCGACAAATGCCGTTATCATTTCATGAAGAACACAGGCTAAAATAAATTTCTTTGCCCGTTCGCTCAATTCCGTTTGCTAAAGGAAAAGACCGTACATTCTTATGTGCATTAAATGACGTTGTTCAATTTCAATTCTGATAAAATGGACCCTATTAAAGAACCATTTCCATGCAATTGGCCTACTCTGGAATAAAAGGTCGCTAAGCAAGAAAAAAATCGTTTGCAACCAAAATTAACATAGACTGTTATCGCTAGCAATTGACCATGATCTTTAAATGCTATCTGCTGATTTTCTATTAGATAAAGCTATGCAAGATCAGTATCCTATGGCAATAATTAAGGAGCTTCGCTTTAGAATTGACCAGGAAATAGAGTCTTTTTTCGATGAGTGTATTCCAAAAAATCTAGACAGTATCGGAAAATCTGTCTCAAAATTGATTACGGAGTTCACCCTTTCCGGAGGCAAACGCCTACGACCTATTTTCGTAATAATGGGTTACAGATTGTTTAGAAAAGCTGATGATCGCATATTCAGAGCTGCTATATCTATAGAGCTTGCCCAGAGTTATCTCCTCATACACGACGACATCATGGATCAGAGCGAAACACGACGAGGAAAACCGAGTTTATATGTCAGAGCAAGATCGCTCGTAAATGCAGAACCTGAAATCGCCAACCGTGTTTCACAAAACATCGCGATCATAGCGGGGGATCTTGCGGATGCTCTTGCCCATAAGGCACTTCTTACCAGTGGTCTGGAAGCTGAAAACCTGATCCGGGCAAATTTGTTACTTTCCGACATAATAGAAACGACAGGTTACGGGCAATTGATAGATATAGATTCGGCTTACAACAAGAACTTCAAGCAGAACGACCTTTTCAGAATGCACATATACAAGACCGCAAAGTACACCATCGAAGGGCCACTCATGCTCGGTGCGATCCTTTCAGGAACAAATGAGAATCTGGCTCCTCTAAGTTATTACGGCTCTTTACTCGGGACGGCATTCCAGGTTTATGACGACATTCTGGGACTCTTTGGAAAGGAAGACGAAACTGGCAAATCGATAAAGAGCGACGTAAACGAGGGAAAGAAGACGCTTTTAATGCTTAAAGCCCTGGAGAGATCGAATGATAAGGATCGTGCTTTCATCCACAAATGCTTGAGTTCGGGCAATGTTTCGGATATGGATTTTGAACGTCTTAAGAAGATTGTCGTAGACACAGGATCCTATGATTATTCATTGAAAATCGTGAGAAACATGTCTGATAAAGCTATAGAATACTTATCCATGATCAACGGTGATAGGCAAGTAAAGGATTTTCTGAAAGGCCTTGCGTACTACGTCATAGATAGAAAGAATTAATAGCAGTCAAATTCTGTTTTGGTCACTGATGCTAAATGTCCTCTGAAAACATATCCTGCGGAATCGATGAAGCCGGCAGGGGTCCAGTAATCGGGCCTCTTGTCGTAACGATTGTATGCGGAAATAATGATGTCCTTGCAGGACTCGGGGTTAAAGATTCGAAGAAGCTTAGCCCAATAGCAAGGGAGCGATTATATACGGAGATTATGGCCCATGCGGAGATCATTAAGACGGAAATCATAACAGCAGCCCAGCTAAATTTACTGATGGATACCGAAAACCTGAATTACATAGAACAATTGAGCTATGTATCCCTTGCCAGGATGTCTCCGGATGAATGTACAGTATATGTGGATTCGTTTGACGTTAATCCTGGAAGGCTCGGTAGATTGATAGAGTCTGAAACAGGAAGGAAGGTTGTGTCTGCACACAAGGCAGATGAGGTCTATCCGGTAGTCTCGGCTGCATCCATAATCTCAAAGGTCATAAGGGATCGGGAAGTGAAGGCGATCGAAGAGAGATATGGAACGATGGGCTCGGGCTACCCGTCCGATCCTAGAACGATTAAATTTATTCAGGAATCGCTGAAGAATGGGACAGACCTCTCAGGGATAGTAAGGACAAAGTGGAAAACATATAAAACTCTCGTATCACGTCTCATGAACAGCAAACTTTTTTGAACTCCATGATCAACGTATGCGCTTTCTCGGATGGAATGCCCATTGCTGCCCATTCCATGGATGCTCGAACGAATGATTAAGATAATATAGAATAGCTTACTACACCTTTGTGACAGAAAACTACGGAAAAATGTCAGTGTCGGAAATGGCAGACGATTATAACGAACGCGGGATTTCTTATTTTAATCTTAAGAAATATGCAGAGGCAATTAAGGAGTTCACAAAGGCAATAAAATTGATCAGCAACGAGCCAGATTTTTACTTCAACAGAGGACTGGCTTATTATTCCATGAAAATGTTTGATCAGTCCATCAAAGACTACACGAAATCTATTGAACTTGACCCAGAAATTGCAGATTATTATAATGCACTTGGATCCGCTTACGATGACATCGGAAAGACGCGAGAGGCCGTAGAGAACATTTCGAAGGCAATCTCTATCGAAAATGACATCCCAGATTATTACTACAATAGAGGAAACGCCTACTGGAGGGCAGGAAGATACACCGAGGCGATGAATGATTTTGACAAAGCGATTTCACTGAATTCCTCGGATCAGATTTTTCTTTATAGGAAATTTGAGTTGTTAATGAAACTTGAAAAATTTGAGGATGCTTCGTTGCTCATGGACAAAGCCATCGCGCTTTCCCCTGGCAACTACCAGTACTATCTTGATAAATCACTTGCACTCGAACAACTTGGAAAGATAAATGACGCCATATCGCTGTTAAAGGAAGCGGAAGAATTATCCACAGACATATCCGCTACAAGAGAAAGGATAGAATATCTTGAAGGCAAATTGCAAAGCGATAAAAGTGAGAGTATGTGACGGATGAACACGAACTAAGAGGATACCAAAACGATCTTATCAGGTTCATAACGGAATCCCTAAAGATTTCTAATTCGGTTTCGATAGAATCTCCAACCGGATCCGGAAAAACAATTATTGCACTCATAGCAGCGATCAAAATTGCCAAAAGTAGCGGGAAGAAGATTGTTTACCTAACCAGGA
Source organism: Thermoplasmatales archaeon (assembly GCA_026127925.1). Classification (NCBI taxonomy): domain Archaea; kingdom Methanobacteriati; phylum Thermoplasmatota; class Thermoplasmata; order Thermoplasmatales; species Thermoplasmatales archaeon. The sequence continues at coordinate 39,479 of JAJSLM010000003.1, read as the reverse complement.
CGAACTCCCAGCAAGAGCAAATAATATCGGAGTTGCGAAAGATCCCAGAAGAATTTAGAATGCGTGCGGTTCCGATGCAGGGCAGACAGAATCTCTGCCTTCTCTCGCGTGATCTTGAGACTGATGAGAACTTTTCTCCGGAATCGCTCTCAAGGTTTTGCAACGACAGAAAAAAGAAAGTAATGTCTGGCCTGAAGAGTGCGTGTGAATATTTCAATGATAATGTGTTCTCTGATCAAATCTCAAATCTTATTTTTACCACTATTCCAACAGCTGAAGAATTTCTGGCTTATGGAATCAGGCACAACGTCTGTCCTTACGAAGCGTTAAAATTTAATGCATCTAAGGCAGATTTAGTGATATCACCTTACTCATATTTCCTGAATCCTGAAGTTGCGGAAAGGTTTCTTTCCAGATGGGGCGTATCAAGGGAAGATCTTATCATAATCCTTGATGAAGCGCATAACCTTCCTGATATCGCCAGATCGGCGTCATCATTCAGCATAACTCTCAACATGATTAACCTGGCGGAAAAAGAAGCTCACGAATTTGGGGATATCGAGCTAGTAAAGAGAATTAAACCTACAGACTTCTGTGAAATGCTCAGGAATGCCTTGCTTGATATGCAAAGGGACTTTCTGAACGAACGTGATGAGGCGAAGATCAAGTTCTCCGATCTTTCCGACTATGTAGCGATAAGCAACAAGATGAATCCAGATACGTTCTGGTACCTTTCATCACTTTTTGCCGATTTCGGGGAGAATATATTGGATCACAAGGAAAAAGACGGCAAGGTACCAAGGTCGCATGTATACACGCTTGGTTCACGGCTCCTCAATTGGAAATTGATGGAGGACGAAAAATACATCGCGATCTTGTCACTTAAGGACACCGTAAAAATAGAGGCGTTCTGCATTGAACCTACGGCGATACTTGAACCACTCATGAAATCGAAGACGATACACATGTCAGGTACTCTTGCGCCATTTGATGTTTATTCAAACATTACCGGGTTCACAAACATGAGATCAATGGCGATAAGAAATGTCTTTCCTACGAACAACAGGAGGATTTTCTACTATGACTCGGTCTCAACAAAATATGAGGAACTAGACGCTCTTGAGACACAAAAAATACACGACATCTTAGAAAACTTGATTAACGGGCTAAGGAAGAAGACCATTGTTTTTTTCACATCATACAATGTCATGCAGAGAATAACCAGCATGAAATTCCATTTTGATTATATATCGGAATCGAGGGAAATGAGACAGGATGCATTGATGTCCACAATACAGAGATTCAGGAACGGCCAGGAACCTCTCTTTGCCGTAATGGGTGGAAGGATATCTGAAGGCATGAATTTTCCTGGGGAACAACTTCAGCTTGTGATCATGGTAGGTCTGCCGTACCCAAAACCGGACGCAAAACAAAAATCACTTTACTCGTATTATGAGCACAAGTACGGAAACGGGTGGCTTTATTCCGTCACTTTTCCAACGTCAATAAAGATCAGGCAAACGCTTGGAAGACTGATAAGAGGAGAAAATGATGTAGGTGCCTCTGTTATATTGGACCGTCGTGCCTCTTATTTCAGGAAATATGTACCGGACATGATGCTAAGCAAGGATCCTTTAAAGGATATCCAGAACTTCTTCGATTCTGTATCCCCTGGATATCAGAAAGAAAATTCTTACATATAGAATAAAATTGTTTAGTCAGCGCTCATCTTTATCGAATACAGTTTCATGGATTTAAACATTTTTAATATTTGGTAAGTAAAATTCAATACCGACAGGACTCGATCCATCATTGGACTAAATGGAAGAAAAAGCAACTTTTTTTTAAACAAGTTTATAAAGTGATTTGCAATTACTTATGCTTGCTAAGTATTGAAAAAGAATGATTAACATGGTTAATAATAACGATAAAAATATTAAGCGAAACTATACGAACCTTAAGGAATTGGCTATTGCAATCAGCAAGGGATTAAGTCTCCAGAACAGGGTCATGAATGAGGAGGAGGCCGTTGATGCTGCAGAGCATTTAATAAATTTCTTCGGTTATAGTGACAGGGTCATTGACAACATGCTCGAACCTGAGGATAGAGATTCATTTTATACCATGGAGGACATTGGCGTTCTTCAAACTGAACGAGAGGAAACAACCCTGTACGACGGTAGGGAATGGAGAATACATTACTGGATTCTCAATGTTCCTCATATAATCCGATTGTCAAAAATGAAGACGCCCATCGCAGTCATAGAGAAGAGCGACGCGTCACAGATATACGAGGAAATTCCGGACGAGTACTGGAAACCGAATTAAGGGATACAGGTGCACGTCGCAGTTCTTGATAGGGAACGATGCCATCCTAAAAAATGCAACCACGAATGTCAATATTATTGTCCTCCAGTTAGGAGTGGGACACCAACAATAGAGTTTCCAGATCCAAATTCCCAGCCCATAATAAATGAGCCTTTATGCATTGGATGTGGGATATGCGTACACCGCTGCCCCTTTGGGGCCATAAAAATTATTACGCTTCCGGATGAGCTGAACAAGGACCTAAGTCATCAGTATGGACTCAATTCTTTTCGCCTGTATTCTCTTCCTATACCGTTAAAGGGTAAAGTTTCCGCAATTCTTGGGCAGAATGCCCTGGGCAAAAGCACCACGTTGAAGATACTTTCTGGCGTGATTATCCCAAATTTTGGAAATTATGAGGAGAAGCCGAGCAAAGAGAACGTCGTCCGGAAGTTTGCTGGATCCGTTCTCGGTGACTACTTCAGGGACCTTTATGATGGAAATCATGTCGCGGTTCTTAAGGACCAGAATGTGGATCTGATTCCGAAAGTTACTTCTGGAACCATCGGCGAAATCCTCAAGAGAGATGATCCGCAAAAATTGTTTGATGAAATAGTTTCATCGCTGGGACTTGCGGAATCCCTGGATAAGGATGTAAGCTACTGTTCTGGAGGGGAGCTTCAAAAACTTGCCGTGGGGAGGGCACTGATGAAAGACGGGGACATATATCTTTTCGATGAGACAACTTCCTACCTGGATATCTCCGAAAGGCTCCGCGTAGCAGGGTTGATACAGAAACTCTCAGCTTCCAAGATTGTTTTTGTTGTTGAGCACGATTTGGCCATAATGGACTGGATGGCGGACAATGCTCACATTGTTTATGGTCAGCCTGGAGCTTACGGAATTGTCAGCGAACCCAGGACATCCAATAAAGCAATAAATTCGTTCCTGGAGGGTTATCTTCGCGAGGAGAATGTTAGAATCCGAAATTATGCAATAAGTTTTCAGAAAAAATCCTCAAAACGCGATACAACCGGTATAGACCTTTCTTCATGGACTGATCTGAAAATTAACCTCGGAAATTTCAGGCTCAACGTTTCGGCAGGATCCCTGAAGAACACACACGTTGTTGGAGTTCTGGGGCGAAATGCTCTGGGGAAATCCACCTTCGCAAAGATCCTGGCGGGCGTGATAAAGGATTACGAAGGAACTCTTTCGAATCCGGTCAGAATATCTTACAAGCCACAGTACATATCTACAGACTATGACGGCACCGTCCTTTCCCTGTTTCATTCGGTACTTAAGGAAGACATGGAGAATGCATTCGTAAGGAATGAGATCATTCATCCGCTTGACATAGAATCCCTGTATGATGAAAATGTGCAGGATCTGTCTGGCGGAGAACTTCAGAGAATGTCCATATGCCTCACACTTTCGCGCGACGCCGACCTGTATATTCTGGATGAACCATCCGCACACCTCGACAGTGCTTACAGAATGCTCGCTGCCAAGGTTATCAAAAGAGTTATGGAAAACAACAAGAAAGGTGCATTGGTCATCGATCATGACGTTTACTTCATTGATCTCATTTCTGATGAGCTCATGATATTTACGGGAACCCAGGGCATTGAAGGAGACGCTTTTGGGCCCATGCCGATGACCCAGGGCATGAATGCCTTCCTTAAAGAGATAGAGATAACGTTCCGAAGGGACGCCCTTACAATGCGGCCCAGGATTAACAAGCCGAACAGCAGGCTCGACAAGGAACAGAAAGAGAGCGGCAACTATTATTATGCGGAGTGAATGGGCGGAAGATGATCGGTGATCTGGAAGTTGAAGAGCGTGACGGACTTGCAAGAATTGCAAAATTTGAGACTGCACATGGGACCGTAGAGACACCATCGTTCATGCCTGTGATCAACCCGAACATCCCAGTATTGACGATAAAGCAGATGACTGGCATGGGCGCAGAAGCCCTTATAACTAACTCATATATCATCAGGAGAACACCGAAACTCGACGAGGCTGCCAGGAAATACGGATTGCACTACCTTCTTGACTACGATGGCCCAATAATGACCGATTCTGGGACTTTCCAGTCACATGTTTATTCTGACATTGAATATTCGAACGAAGACATTGTAAACTATCAAAAACTGATAGGGAGCGACATAATAACGATCCTTGACATTTTCTCTGAACCGGGGTTTTCGCGAGAGAAAGCAGAGTACGCTGTAGTCGAGACGAAGAAGAGGCTTGAGGAAATCGGTGATCTCGGAACATCGATTTTGGCTGGGCCCATACAGGGATCGACGTTTCCCGATCTCAGGCGCCTTTCAGCGGAACTCATGAGCAAATCACGGGCGGGATACCTCCCTGTTGGTGGAGTCGTCCCCTTGATGGAATCATACCGGTATGATTTGACTGCAGAAATAATCATAAACTCGAAAATTCGATCGGACTTCTCCAAGCCCGTTCATCTGTTTGGTGGGGGGCATCCGATGTTCATGGCGCTCTCTGTCCTCCTGGGTGTTGACGCTTTTGATTCTGCATCTTACGTAAAATATGCGAAAGATGACCGCATGCTATTCCCTTCAGGTTCAAAGGAACTCTCTAAAATTTCAATTCTCCCATTCTGGAGCCCGCTTAGAGACAGATATACGATAAAGGAGCTCCAGGGGCTTAATTCAAAGGACAGATTTGAGGCTCTTGCACTGCATAACCTTAAAGCCATATTCAATGAGCTCAGCAGTATAAAGGAATGCATTTACGAACAGACGCTGTGGCAATATGCGGAGTCAAAAGCAAGGACTCATCCATTCCTTTTCAGGGCATTCCTAAAAATACTGGAATACAGAAAAGAGCTTGAGAAATTCCAGGAATTGTCTAAAAAATCAACATTTTTCTATTTCGATGACTACAGCAGGAATCACCCAATTGTACAGAGACTCAAAGAATTCTCGGAAGCGGTTACGGCATCAAGCGCAAAAAATTATGTACTCAAAGGTTACAACCTATCACCCGGATTCTCAATGGGCCCGGAATATGCCAGAACATATCAACAGGCAGATGGCAGTATATTTGCTTCATGGAACGGGATTTACGTCCCGGTCGAGCTTGAGAGCACATTCCCTGTGGAGCAGGTTGTTTCCTCATATGATCCTTCGAAAGACGGAAAAACGATCGGAGATGTTTTTGAATTGCAAGAACTGACCGCGTCAGAGGATGTCGGAGATCAAAAAAATGAGAGCATACCTAAGATCATAGAGAATTATAACATCAAAAAGGTAAGACGTGTTGCCGATTATCAGTTCGGCCTAGGCACTGGAGAGAATATTTTTCCGGACGGGACCGCAGTCACGGTTTCAAAAAATACGGGAAGGATACGCTCGGTACTGCTTGATTCTACACTTCTTGCCACTCTTCGCGCAAGGGATGGATTCTTCACTCTCACAATCGAAGGGGCAAGAAGGCTTCATGAAGCATCAGAGTTTCCACGACACAGAGTGATAGTGAATGATGACAGCGCCCCGTTTAACAGGAAAGGATACAATGTGTTCTTCAAGTTTGTTATTGATAAGGACCCCAAGATAATTGCGGGAAACGAGGTCCTTGTTGTAGACCAAGAGGATAACCTTCTTGCATGTGGCAAGAGCGCCTCATCTGGCTGGGAGATGCGCAATTACAGGAAAGGAATTGCGGTAAAGGTTCTTCATTCCACATCTGACATGAACAGTGGATCAGAGATCAGTAGCGATTCGGCCCGGATAGTTCCTTGAATAAATTAAACACCAAAGATGGATGGCTCAGCAGGGAGCGGACAATCAATCCAGACGGATAATCTATGTCCCCAAGCCTGTTTATTGTGTCGATCATCTTGGGATCCGATAAAACCGAGAAGAGCCTGTTCAGGGACCGATCACTGAGTGAAGCGAATACTCTCTGGACGATTCCATCAACAAACAGCTCTTTCCCTATGTCCTTTTTCCATGATCGCTCATAACTTGAAAGGAAAGATTCTCCGAAATTGTTATTTTCAAACGCATTCAGGATCGTTGCTGATGCATGCTTAGCAGATACAAGGCCGGTGTATATCCCTCCGCCTGTAAGAGGCTTGACTATTCCCGCCGCGTCCCCTACCAAGATAGATCGATCAGAGTAAGTCTTGCCAAGATAAGATATAGGTATGGGCCCGCCCGTTACCGTTATTATTTGCCCGGCTCCGAGCATGGACTGTAAAGCTGCGATGTAATTTTTTGCACCACCTCCGACCGTACCCAGGCCAACCCTCGAGATCGGCCCTGTGGGAACAGCCCAACCAAAAAACCCATGGGAAAACTTCGACCCGAGAAATACGGAAACAGAATCCTGATCGACCATTCTGTGAGCATAATCAATCTGGTAAGTCGATATAACGCGTTTTGGAAATGTGCCGAACAATTCCTTCCTAACAATGCTGTTCGCCCCATCTGCACCGACAATAATTTTTGCTGATTCCGTCTTAGTTTCGCCAAGTTGGTTATATTCAACTTCAACTGATTCTTTTAAGCGTTTTACAGAGCGCACACGTGAACCGAGCCTCATATCCGTCCCGGCGGATATGGACATACCTGCCGCATCTTTATCAAAAGAGTCCCTGTATATGATCAGGGTCTCCTCATTCTTTGCTATATGAAGTGGATGTTTATCACCAAAATAGACATCTGCACCATGCACTCGATTAGCGATGGATTTTGTATCGACATAATCAAGAATCCTTTTCGTAACTACTCCGGTACACTCAACCGGCCTTCCAATCTCCTCGTGCTCTTCCAGATTTAAAACATCAAGACCGGAACTAGACAGTACATATCCAAGGTACGATCCGGCTGGACCAGCCCCGACTATTATTACATCCCTCAATATTTTATGCCATTGTTTCCGCCTTATTCACTTTTTCCATATTCACAACATATTTGAGGTATAACAGAAATGATATTGAGAAACTAAACGCCTGCAAAGTTTTAATTAACCGTCTGTCTATTACTTCTAACTTAAACGAGTGATCTGATGTCGACTACTAGAATGACTATATCAATAAAAAATTTGAAGGAAATTGCTGATCTGCTAAATACTGTTGTGAATGAGGCAAAGTTCAAGCTTGATGCCAATGGGTTATCCGTCAAGGCGGTTGATCCTGCACATGTAGCGATGATAAGCATAGATGTACCAAAGGAAGTATTCCTGGATTTTCAGGTGGATAGCGAAGAGGAGATATCCATGGATATTGAAAAACTAAAATCCATTATAAAACTTGCAAACTCTAATGACACCGTTACTATGATCAAGGAAAAAGAGAAGCTGAAATTTGAGTTAAACAACATAATAAAAAGCGTATCGCTGCTGGATAACAACACTGTTTTTACCCCAAGGGTTCCACAAATTTCTTCCGAATCTTATGTTGTTGTGGCTAAACCGGAACTTGAGAAAGGACTAAAAGCTGCAGAGGATGTTTCAGATTCGATCAGGTTTATGCTATCCCCGGATGACTTCAGGGCAAGATCCATATCAGATTCAGAGGAATCCGAGCTGATCCTCACAAAGGATCTGCTGAAGGAAATCAAATGCCCCAACCCGGTGAAGAGCTCATATCCACTCGAATATCTCTTGAAACTCATAAAATCACTGTCAAGCTCGGAGGATCTGAAGCTGGGCTTCAAAGATGATTACCCACTTACTATAGAATTTAAGTTCGGGATCCCAAGATCCGGGGACGCGACAATCATTAGCGGATCTTTTCTGTTAGCTCCAAGAATGGAACAGTAAATATTAAAATTATAAATAATCATAACTTTAAACGATGAAAAATTTATTCCATCACCTTAATACCGCACGGCATAATGCGCCATCATAGTCCATCTTTAAAGGAAGGCACAGAAGTTCGTATTTACCAGGCTTAACATTTAAAAGGTTCAACCCTTCAATTATAACTATGTTTTTGCTCAACAATATCTTGTGGACTTTCATGCCCTTTGTACCAAATTGCTCGATGGAAAGGTAATCTATACCAACTGCATCCACTTTCAAGTCGACGAGCCTGTTTGCTGCGTCCTCGGCTATGTAGCAGAAATCCGTGTGGAATGTGTCGTACATGCCAGAGTTTTTTGTCTTGAACAGTACCCTCTTCTCAACATCATCGGGTATGTCCTTGGCTGAAATTCGGTCTCCTTTCACCTCGATGACTGAAGCTGGCCCTATAAGGCTTTCAATATTGATTGAGCCGGCTGTCTTGCCTCCCGGGATCGCGTGAAATGGTGCGTCAAAATGCGTTCCAGAGTGAGTTTCCATTATTAATCTTGTTATGTGAACTCCGTTCTTCTCGTGTGTCATGTAAGGGTACTCTTCAAACCTGGCATCCCCAGGGTAAGTTAGCATGCTCCATTCCAATGGTATTGATATATCTTTCATACTCAGTCATTTCTAATTGCTTTATATTTTTTGGCAAACCGCTTTAGCCGATGTCCGCAAATCGGACAAGCATCGGAATATTCACTGAACCTCTGCCCGCAACCCGTGCACCTGTACCCCCATGTGATTTTATAGCCAATCTTTTTTAGATCAGCGCCTTCAAATTTTATTCCAAGAAAATTTGCTACGTTTTCCATTGCAAAATCGTCTGTTACCAGCGTAGAGTCTGTCTCGAGTGCAATAGCTATTAATCCTATATCCGTGTCACTAAGCTCTTGCAAATCACCGGTTTCCTTAGCAGCGGCTTTAACTGCAATAATTGTCTTATCGCTTGGGATGACTACCCTGAGACTCGAAATGCTCATGTTAAGTAGACGAGAGACTTTGCCGAGTTTTATCTCGTTGATGACATTCCTTGAGATAAGGAAGTTCCCCTCCGAGAGGTTAAATTTTCCGGAAAAGATCGCGGAAGTGTCAAGCACATACGTTTTCCCTTTTTGCAAATCAATGTGACTATTGTCGGTCATCAATAGGTACGAATTCCTTAGGTCCCTTGTTGCCAACATACAATCCTCTGGGGCGGAATATCTTGTTGTCACTAAGATATTCCAGGGATCGTGCTGTCCATCCTGAGATTCTTCCGACTGCGAATATAGGCGTAAAGATACTCGGATCAAAACCAACAGAATAATACAGCAAGCCGGAATAAAAGTCTACATTCGGGAATATGCCCTTAGAACCAAGCGTTTGCGTCATTATATTCTCGATCCTTTCAGCAGTCTGGAAAAGATTCTCTTGGCCATTCTTTGTGGTGACAGTTTCGACGAATTTCTTAAGGATCTTCGCACGCGGATCATAAACTTTATAGACGCGATGACCGAACCCCATAATCTTTTCCTTGCTTGCGATCATATTTGAGATTACTTTTTCGGCGTTTTCTGGATTGCCCACGCGCTGAATCAAGGCCAGGGCTCGCTCATTCGCACCACCGTGTAGCGGGCCCTTTAGAGATGATATCGCAGCTGTCACAGCAGAATACATGTCGGATAGTGTTGATATTACTACCATTGACGTAAAAGTAGAAGCGTTCATTCCATGGTCTGCATGAAGAATTAGGGCTTCGTCGATCATTTTGGCTTCATCCTTATCCGGCCTCCTACCAAGAGCCTGGTAAAAGAAGTTGGATGAAAAAGACAAATCGTCATCTGGTGGGATAAATTCTTTGGAATTATGTGCTCTGTTTATGGCTGCAACAACAGATGGAATTTTTGCAATCAGGTCTATGCTGATATTTTTCTGTGTTTCTAGATCCGGTTCTATGGACCGATTGTCACGTGCTCCGATAAAAGAGATCACTGTGCGGAGGGCAGACATTGGGTGGGTATCTTTCAAATCCTTTATCAGGTTCAGAGTGTCATTATCAAGTTGTCTCTTTTTCCTCAGAGATTCTGAGTAGTTTTTGTACTGGTCTGTGTTTGGCAACTCACCATTCAGAAGTAGATAGGAAACTTCTTCATAGTCGCAATTTTCTACTAATGTGTTCACGTCGTAGCCACGATAGACTAGTTTTCCAGCAAGCCCGTCTACATAGCCAACACTGGATTCAGCCGCAACAATACCTTCTAGACCCTTAGAGAATTGTACATTTTCTTGATTTGATGACGTCATTTAAATCAACTTTATCATTATCGCGTCTAAATTAATTAAGACTTCCATGATATTTAATGAAATCGCATATTTTGTTCAATAGAATGGACTCACCAAAGAATGAAGTTCCTATCATTTTCGCCCGTAAAAATTTATATATGATGCTTACGTAATGATTTTATGAATACCAAAGATCAGGAAAATAGTGCTGTCCTTCTGAAAAGCATTCTTGAGGATCTAGTTGAATCTGTTAAACTTTCTGATGGTTACGGCAACTGCTTGAATGAATATTCGTCCCTGACAGAAATCAAACAGAATTACCTGACAAAGGAAAAAAAATTATCTGATGACCTTGAAAAGATTCTCAAGACCTATTATGAAAAGGAAAAAATTGAGATATTCCTTCCATACAAGAGCAAGATTTCAAGTTTCCTGGATTCCACACTTGGTGACTACCTTTCCTCCCTTATGGCCGATATCGATAAGCAGATCTCGAATAAGCAACGGGAATGCGACGGTTACGTCCAGAAAATCAAGACCATATTACAGAATTTCCTTTTGAATGATCCCTTTGTGATAGATTCTTCGGAAATAGTATGTCGGTTTTCCGATGGTAAATATGGCGCCGAACAAACAATTAACTGCAAAAACAACATAGATTACCAGTATTCTCTTGACACATCGCAGGTCGAATTTTTAAGGAATAAATCTACAGGATCAAAACTTTCAAAGGGATTGCGAATACCAGTGAGAGCTGGCAAAAAATGGTTGAGCAAAAAGGTTGCATTGGATTTTGAAAAATTCGACCCCTATTATCTAAACAGAGCGACGCTAACGCAAGATTTATTGACTCTCGAATTCCAGAATGACGAGATGGCTTCAAAGATAATTATTGAAAGCGCCCAAACGATTAAGAAAGACCTAAAGGTGTTCTATAAAGACGAAGTGCAAAGTGTTGAGATTACCGGGAATCAAGATCTCCTTAGCGGCCTTAATCTGGATGCCATTCATTCAATTGCCAACCAGCTAGAACTCGGCATTAATTTCATTTCAAAGTACCGGTTAGCACTTCTCTCGTTGAAAGTGAAGAATATAGAGATACTCACGTCAATGAAGGCTTTTGATTTCCTCTATGCCGGCTGCCAGAATTTATCAAAACAGCTGAGTCCGCTTGTTGTAGGTATTCTATCCGGGGCAGAAATACCTGGAACCGATGAAAATAGTACCGTTACAAAAGACTACATAAACCAAAGATTATCGCTGCTAGGCCAAAGGTCTTCACTAATAAGTCCCCTGCTTGGTGTTCCCTCAGTCTCAATTATAAAAAATACAAAGAAAAAAAAGCATGATGGACCTTTAAATTTAAAATAACATAAAACATCTCCTTACAGAACAACTAAATGTTACTCCCTGTATTATTAAGACGCGTAAGGAAGATTCTGAAAAGAGGGATCGGTGCTGCGGCTTTAGCTTCGATCATAGTCATCGTATACGCGACGTTTTCTGAATACTTTATCGAGCGAAACCTGCCTGGCTCTGGCATACATTCGTTGTTTACGAGTTTGTGGTGGACTATGCAGACGATAACAACGGTTGGATACGGTGATACCCCTGTAGTTGGATATCTCGGCCGAACAAATGCAATATTCATAATGATTTTCGGTATAGGGAGTTTAGGATTCATGTTAAGTTCTCTTGCGGCAAGTTTGATAGACAATAACTTGAAGAGAAGATTAGAAGGTGTTATCGTGAAAGAAAAAAATCATGTTATAATATGCAATTACGATTCAACAGGTAAGCAAGTAGTGCTTGATCTTATGGAAAAAGGCTATCCGATCGTTATGCTCTCAGATACAGAGATAAAGGATCGGGAACTGGACTTTGACTATGTCCGAGGAAGTGCCCTGAACGAATCGGATCTGAAGAGAGCCGGAATAATGAAGTGCAATTCGATCATACTTCTTGCTAGCAAGCTAACTGAAAGCAGGGAGGCTTCCGAAATAGACGCTCTTACAATAGTTGCAGGGATGAAAATCAAAAAAATTAACCCAAAGGTAAATGTGATAGCCGAAATATTGACTCCAGAAAGCGCGATTAATGCCAAGGATGCCGGTATAGATGAGGTTGTTGTCAGAGGTGCGCTTTCTTCATCGGTAATATCTAAGTCGGTTTTTACACCGGGAATGTCTGACCTGCTTTTACAGATACTTTCAGGGAAAAACGACATAGACATCAAGGAGATAGATGCCGCCCAATATAAGGAGAAGAGCTTCAGCGATGTGCAGAAGATCTTTCACTCCGAGGGGAAGTTCATTGTGGGATTCAGGGTTGCATCTGACATATTCGCAAGAATTCCAAAGGACGGATTAAAAGGGTGCGATTCAATAATATACATGGAAAGATCCGGAATTAAATAAATTACCCTAATTTTTGTTCAGCATGCTTCACGTCCTGTGTCTTCATTAGTTTATTAATAGCTATATAGTTGGAGTTAAATCCCTCACTTCTCAACTTGCTTGCTATAAAGGCACTCTGAAGGCCCTTCTGACAGTAAAAAACATAATTTCTATTTTGTCCATGCTCCTGGATAAAATCCCCGATCTTGTCTGCAGGTACATTGAAGGAACCAGGAAAGTGCCATCCCTTGAATTGTTCCATTGACCTGAGATCAACAATTATAGAATCGGGTCTAGGTTCCGGTATATTAAATTCCTCCGTTTTGAACAGCGTCAACAGATCATCTATCTGGCTCGCACGGTATATTTTTTCAGAATTGATAACAGCAGAAAGATCGCCGAAACGATCCATATCGCCATTTATGTCCGTCGGCTTGGAAGTTGTTACTGGTTTGCTGCTAAAGAGTGCGCAGAATTCACCATGCGTATCCTCGACGTATGTCCCAATCTTCCGAGCCAAGCTCGTAGTTTCGTCCTTGTCGAAACCTATAAGGGGGCGGTATATAGGGAAATCTATCGTTGCGTTTATAGATAAAAGATTATCTGGTGTCTGCGAAGATACCTGTCCGAGAGATTCCCCAGTGACTATGCCCTTTGCACCCACTTCCTTTGCGATTGATTCGGCTATTCGGTACAGTATACGCTTGTAAGTTAGGCCCGGAACTCTGTAATTAGTGCCGTAGGCCAGTTCGGTAACAACCTTTGTCCCGTCCACTATATGTATTAACGGGTCCGTTCCATATGACCATTCCTTAACAAGCGATTTTATGGTTCTCAAGAAATCAACCGTATCAACAGGATGTGCCAAAGCAAGGAAAACAAAATCGACCGGCGATCCTCTCTTCATCATGAACCAGCTCGCAACTGGAGAATCTATACCACCGGAAACAAGAGCCACCATCCTAGATTCTGATCCGAGGGGCAGACCTCCTGGGCCAGGAATAATTTCTGTGAAGGTATAAGCAACACCATCCCTGACTTCGATGTAAATCTCGACATCAGGTTTTTCAAGATCGACACCTGATGAGAATGGAAAAAGTTCTTCTCCTGCTTTTATGCTTAGCTCGCGCGAACCAAAGGTATGAATTCCAACGCATCTGGCCCTTATAGCAAATTTCTTCCCATTGACGATGGAGGAATAGGTACTTGAAACTTTTCCGGTTAGATCTTCGAGATTAGTAAATTCAAAGCGATTAACATGAGAGTAGGATTTTACTCCGAACGTATGAGACAGAGAAAAATTCACTTTGTTCTCTGGACCATCAGATTCCACGAAAATGCGCCCTCTCTCCGAGTGTATGGAAGCTCCGCATCCGTTTGATTCGAGGGACTTCGCTATATTTCGTTTCAGGAGATTTTCCATGCGTTTTCTCGCATAGTCTCCCTTAAGACCGATCTCAGAGTACCTGACAAGTGTATACATTTAAGACTTTACCTTCCACTGACGCAATTCACATAGTACCGATTTCATCGAAGGAACTGATGTAATCTCCAACAAATATTGGTTCCTCCTTTATAATCCATTTTCTCGCTGTAGCCTCTCGCAATTTTCCAGTAACATGAGACCATTTCATAAGATCATCTACCTCATACATGACCACAAACTCCTGATCACCAAGACCAAATGAATAGGTCGTGAAGGAACGAATTCCTTCGCCCTCCGGATTTGTAGTGGCCATTCTTATGTGCTCTTCCATGATCTTTTTCCGCTCATCATATGGAATCAGGTACCATTCAGGGGTTTTACTCATTGGGTATGCGACGAAGTGCTTGAGCGGTGCCTGGTCGAATACATTCTCAGGTTGCTTTCCCTTGTGAAGATAAGGCGATGGTTCGTATATCGATATTAGACTGTAACTCAGGTGTCCAAACCCGCCAAAGTTTTCCTGGATATTACGCTTTAGAAGCTGCAAACCCTCGGCGTTTCTTGAAGAACCCCAGAACAGTATATCAGCATCGTGCCTGGAACAGGTGTAAATCTTAAGATGGTTCAATTTCTTTCTTACGCCCGAAAAGATCAATGAAGTATTTTTTAAGACACGCTTTTTTTCTTCCTCTTCCATTCGCCAGAACGATTTGTTGAACTTGAAAGAATAAACTACAACATACACTGAACCGTTATCCATTATGATTACCCTCTGGTGTATTGCGTTTCTATTATTTTCACTTTCTTGTCGACCGTGACTGATGCCGATAGTGTATCTCTGAAAAACTCAGAACAAGATAGCACTCCGCACCTCACGCCTATGGGAATTGCAAGAGTATAAGAAACAAATGAAGAACATACGCCAAGGCATGATATAAAATATCACGCTAATTAGATAATATTATATAACCGAATCAGCATGTTATTTTATGGATAACGAAAACCTTTTTGATTCAATAAACTCGATAGAATTTTACGTCGGATCAGCTAGGCAGTGGGCTTATTACCATGAAAAAGCCTTTGGCTTTCAACTGAAAGCCTATGCCGGTCCGGAGACCGGTGTAAGGGATCGGGTATCGTACCTTCTCGAGCAGGGAAACGTAAGATTGACTTTCACGAGCTTCCTTGGTCCTGATACACCGATAGCAGATCATGTAAGATTGCACGGTGACGGGGTAAAGGATATTTCAATGACAGTGGAAAATCTGGATGATACATTGGAATTCCTGAGACAGAAGAATGTCGTTAAGATTAAATCACAGCAGAACCTGAAGACCGGAAACGGCGTACTAAAAAAAGCCGAACTCTCAACCTACGGTGAAACCATACACTCGCTCTTGGACACTGGAGAATATGAATCTGAAGCCCCGCCTGGTTTTGAACTGGTGGAAATTAAAAACAAATCTACCGGCCTCCATAAAGTCGACCATGTAGTGGGAAACGTGGAAGAAAACAAGATGGATCCATGGGTAAACTATTACATAAAAGGGATGGGTTTTAATCAGCTGATCAGCTTCGATGACAAGCAGATAAGCACGGAATATTCTGCTCTAAAATCAAAAGTCGTTCAGTACGGTGACGGGAAGATCATATATCCTTTGAATGAACCCGCGATCGGGCTTAAAAAGTCACAGATTCAGGAATACCTTGACTATTATAACTCTCCGGGTGTTCAGCATATTGCACTATCCACGAATAATATAATCAAAACCGTGAGCGAGCTGAAGAAAAACGGTGTTGAATTCCTCTATACTCCTCCGTCCTACTACGAAACTTTAAAGGAACGCGTTGGCAAACTTGATGAAAATGTTGATACCCTTAGAGATCTCAATATTCTTGTGGATGTTGATGAGCACGGATATCTGCTTCAAATTTTTACGAAACCAATAGGAGATAGACCAACATTCTTCTATGAAATTATACAAAGGAAAGGGGCTAAATCATTTGGTGCTGGAAACTTCAAGGAACTCTTCAAATCCATAGAAAGAGAGCAGGAAAGAAGAGGGAATCTGTAAAGGGTGTCTAATGAAAATTGCGAGAGTTATTTCTGGAAAGGCACAGCACACCGTTGTAGAGAAAGGTAACGAGTTTTTTGACATCGCGGATATATATGGAACGGAACTAACAGACGATAACTACTTCGATTTGATTATGAACAAGACTCATACAGACATTACCCAGCAAACCGATAAACTCCGTGGGATTGCTCCCGATTCATTTCTTCTTCCTATTCCCAAGATCGGACAGATAAGAGATTTCTATGCATTTGAGGAACACGTTAGAACTGCAAGAAAATTACGCGGCCTGGACATGGCAGAGGAATGGTATGAATTTCCAGCTTACTACTATTCCGGGAATTCCTCGGTCTTTCCTGGTGATGCCAAGATTAATTATCCAAGCTTTTCCAGTGAACTTGACTACGAACTTGAGATTGCTGCGGTTATAGGAAAAGATGGCAAAAACATCAGGGCAGATGAGGCCTGGAACCATATTCTGGGTTTTACGCTAGCAAGCGACTGGAGTGCGAGGGATCAGCAGAGAAAGGAAATGAAAATTGGACTCGGACCTTCAAAGAGCAAGGATTTCGCAACCTCCTTTGGAAAAACGATTACAACGTCAGACGAAGTACTGAGGCACACTGACAGAAATTTTCGCATAGATTGCACTGTCGCCGCAACAGTAAATGGCAAGCTGTATACAAGAACAAATATAATGAACATGCACTGGACTTTCCCTCAGTTGATAGAGTGGGCATCGAAGGAGGTAGAACTTAAGACCGGGGACATAATCATGAGTGGGACTGTACCGGGTGGATGTATCCTTGAACTCGGATCTGATAAATATGGATGGCTGTCAAGAGGGAACAGGATAAAATTCAAGTCCGAATATTTAGGTGAACTTGAAAGTGAAATTATTTGAGGTGAACTGAATGGTATTTTATGTGAAACAGGGCGAGATGCCAGAATCTCGACACACGTATAAGAGCAGGGAGAATTTATTGAGAGAAGAACTTTTTGGAGAGGAAAGCTTTGATGGTCCGTACTCTCTTATTTATCATAAGAACGAACCCACCCGCATTAAGAACTTAAGAAGAGAGGAGAAGGTAAACGTCCCTGTTGCAGTAAATAAGGAATTTATGCATAGACACCTTGACGGTTTGAAACTAAACAGAGAGGGCAATTTCCTTACAGGAAGGCAGTATCTGCTGGTGAATTCAAGGGTGTACATTGGTATAACGAAACCAGCTGAAAAGTTCAATGATCTTTTCAGGAGCGCACTCACCGATCAACTCTTCTTCATTCACGAAGGAAGCGGGACTCTGAGATCCGTGTTTGGTGATCTGAGCTTTTCATCGGGGGATTATGTTTATGTACCTAAGGGCACAACGTATGGTATTGATTACTCCAGTGATCTTGTGGTTTTCTTCCTCGAATCCTCCGAGAGAATAGGAATACCACCGAGATACCTGAATGTCTATGGCCAGATAAAGGAAGGTTCTCCATATTATAGCCGCGATATAAGATATCCCGTTCTAAGCAAAGAGAAGAAATCAGGAACCGATATCTATAAAGTGTACGTAGACTACACGGGTTATTATGCTGTTGAGGAAAGGGATGAGAGCCCAATGGACGTAGTCGGCTGGGATGGTTATCTCTACCCATTCGCCATAAACGTAAACTCTATGGCCCCAATTGTTGGCAAATTGCATATGCCGCCTCCAGTGCATGAAACATTCAGCGGAAAGTCTTTCATGGTAGGAACCTTTTTACCACGGAAATTCGATTTTCATCCACATTCGATTCCGATCTCGTATTACCACAGCAACATAGATACAGACGAGGTTCTTTTCTACTCTTCCGGAGATTTCATGAGCAGGAAAGGCATATCAAAAGAATCTATCACGCTGCATGTGAGAGGCCTGATCCATGGTCCACAACCTGGCGCAGTTGAGGGTGCTATCGGCAAAACAGAGACGAACGAGATTGCAGTAATGATAGAGGCATATGACCCACTTGGAATAACAAAAAAAGCAGAACAGATAGAAAATCGGGAATACATGAAGTCGTGGTATAAATGATCTATAACTACCTTCCTATAAAATCAGTATACGCTGGACCCAATTCGACAGACGAAATCAGGAGGTTGCTAGAGGAAATTCAACCTTCAAGAATCATGCTTATGACTAACCACTCCGTGTCGCTCACAAATTTCTATCAGAATTTCATTTCAAGACTTGATTTCCCGGTTACAGAATTCAAGGAGGTGACACAACATTCCCCGATGGAGGAGGTGGAGCATGCTGTTGAACTGATCAGGAATAACAACTGTGATATTATCATTTCAATAGGGGGTGGAAGTGTAATAGACGCTGCAAAGACTGCAAGGTATTATTACAAATCATTGGAGCAGATCGCTATTCCCACCACGCTTTCCGCCGCCGAATTCTCCCATATAGCCGGCTACACAATCGGAGACGAGAAGGTAGGTGTTAGAAATAAGGCCCTTACTCCGCAGTATATATTCCTCGACCCAAAGGCGACAGTGGAAACCCCGGAAGATCTGTGGAGATCGACAGGCATAAGAGCCCTGGATCACAGTATAGAGACCGTTATCTCTAACGGAGAAAGCGATATAGCAAGGACCTTTGCTATAAAGTCGATTAAAATGCTGTTTGGCAACCTGGGCCTCAAATCAGAATTCTCAAGGTTTCAATGTCAGCTAGCCGCCTGGTATTCATATTTTGAGGTTTATGATGCCCCTATGGGGCTAAGCCACAACATTGGAAAGATCATTGGAGCAAAATGGAATATTCCACATGGTATAACAAGCTGCATAACCCTCCCTTCCGTGCTAAGACATTATGCTCTGTCGAAACCAGAGCCTCTGGCAATGATCGCAAAAGAACTTGGTTATGAGGGATCAAACGTTAATGAATTGGCTGCAGCCTTCGCGAGGTATGTCGAGTCTTTCATCAGCAGTCTTGGTCTAACGCATACGCTCACCGATTATGAAATAAGCGAAAAGGATCTGGATTACATAATATCAAAAATAAAGGGGACCGATGATAATATCAGAAGTATACTGACGTCAATGCTTTGAACGAAGTATGGTTAGTTCGCTAAGGCCCGACGCAGGATTCTTCTCTCTTCCAAGTTTTATTCCGTCAAATTTTGTGATCTTTACCTCTAACAGAGGATCTGCTACACCGGAAAAGAAATGCCCACCCACGACAGAATGATCCTTATTCGCACCAGCGCAGTGGATGTGCAACCTTGGTTCGTTCTCGGCTATACTTCCATGGAAAGATACGATTTCCAAATTTTCAGGATACATCTTTTTAAGATACTCTTTACCGTCAAAGTAGCCTACTTCCAGGTTCCGAATCATGCCTATCGCAAATGTTACCTCGCCACTCATGATCTCATAAAGGTTGAGAGCACCCAAAATCTCATTCTGCACGGATTCGTTCTTCTCAATCTTTAGAAAAAGTTCTCTCCTATCCAAAAAATGTTGCATGCCTAGGAGAATTCATAAAATTATATGAAAGTATGGAGTAAGTTGACCGCAGCAAAACCTGTAGACTTCAGCGAGAAAGCGCCTAAATTTAAATCTACGAACGTCTACACATTATACTGGATTGCTAGAAATCCTGAGATGCAAGCTTCGGTATACCTACGGAATTTTCATATATACGAGTTTCCAAGTTCCGTTGTCCTTTTTGTAGCCTGTTATAGAGCAATTGGTGAACGTTCTTTTTGAATACCCCAAGGGCAGGTGAGTTTCATAAAACGATCTTTGAAATCCGCCGTGAGTGACAATCAAAATTCTCTTATTCTCGAATTCCCGATACAGATCATCAACCGTTTTATTAACTCTAAAAGTAAAATCTCTTGACTTTTCAACTCCAGGGAGATGATCTATCTGGTCCGAAAGGATAGTTGCGAAGTCGATGCCGAAGCGTTCCCTAATTTGACTACTGGTTAGCCCTTGTACCGGGCCGCAATTCCGTTCCCTCAATCTTTTGTCGACTTTTACTTCTATTCCTAATTCTTTGGCTACTATCTCAGCGGTTTCTCTTGCCCGCTTAAGATCACTGCTTACTATGACTTCAGGGTTAATTCCGCTAACAATATTCTTACTGTTTTCGGCCTGCATTATGCCAAGAATATTCAGGGATTCGTCCTGCCAGCACTGCCACAGACCTAGAGCATTCAATTCCGTCTGGGCATGCCTCATCAGGAATATATTTCCGTCATTTAACCGATCCAGATCCTGCATATTAACCAGCATCATAAATTAAGATCAAGCAATAATTCATATCCTTGCCGTGAAATCTTCTGATGACCACACCTCTTTAGTATAGGCGTTATACCTGAAACTGAGAGTCCAGTTTTCCGAATTCTTTTTAAAACCAGCGATCGAGCAGTTAAAAAGATACTCTTCATCATCAAAAGTCGGAATTCCGTTGAGTTCATAAAACATTCTTATGAAAGCACCGTGTGTTACTATTAATACTTTCGAACCTGGCCATGCGTTTGTAACGTAAGAGATTGCGCTCTGAACTCTTTTGGCAAACTCGATTATCTTTTCAGTGCCAAATATTGGATCAAGGCTTCCCTTTGGGATTCCCCTAGAATCGGCGAAATTTGGATACTGTCTCTTTATTTCTTCGTGACTCATGCCCTTTAACTTACCGCCATCAATTTCTCTGAACAAAGGGTTATGCAGAATGCTCTTAGCAAACCATCCATTTGATATTAACTCAGCAGTCTGAATGGCGCGCAATGAATCGCTACTCAAAATAACATCAGGAAAAATAGACTTTACAACAGAAGCTGCCTGAAGCGCCTGCTGCCTTCCATAATTGTTGAGAGGATCACTTTCTAGTGGCCACCCACCATCTATATTAGAATCTGTTTGCGCGTGGCGCATTAGAAATAGTTCTTTAACTTCCGTGTTCACTGTCCACGAATACAAAAAAGGATAAATCAGTTTCTACTATCCGAAAGACCTAGCCAAAACTGTTCTTCCAATTTCAGTATGCCATCAGCTCCACGGAAGAATTTTTCTCTAGCATCCGGATCATTTTTATGAACTCCGAGGACGTTTTCCATGGCATCCTCATGGTGCTCCTCTATTTCCCGGTGAAATGTAAAATACTTCAGATCCATGCCCGCGTATTCGGGGTGCTTCTTTTTCCATATTTCGAATCCGGACAAGAGTTTGTCCCACATTGGAATAGCCATGTTTTCAAGTCCAAATTCTGCACCCAGTCCCTCAAAATGGTCCCCGGAAAAATACTCTCTCATTCCATCCAGCCATGCCTTAGTTGTTCGTAATTGTGCCTGCTTGACAATCTTAGCGGGTTCGATATCAAGACTTCTAAGGTATGCTCTATAAAGCAATTCATGCCTCTTCTTCGGACTGCCATCTCCAAGTTCTGAGACAAGTATAGATGTGAGATTTTCAGCATCTTCTTCGTTTGGAGTATTCACCAAAAGAACCGACAGGATAGATGGCCATTCTCTGGTAAAGTGATAGAATTCTTCAGAAAACCTTTTAAATTCGGTATCTGAAATCTCTCCCCGCGAAAAGCGATTTATAAAATCATTGTTCGTAGCAGCATGCTTCTTGACAAAATCGTAAACTTCAGAATAGAAATCTCCTTGTGCTTGCATTAGTTCACCTAAAAAATATAACCAATGATGATATAAATACCTTTTGTTGTTTTATGCAAATTTTTTCCAGGATTTTCTTAAATATGAATGACACAAAATTATGCTATTGATAATTTATCTATAATTAATAATTTTATTTCACATACATAAATGTATTTTTATAGTACCAAAATATGCGATGGGGCAATGACAGACATAATAAGAAAATCATTAGCAGAGTTAGTTGGAACATACATTTTCGTCCTTTTCGGACCGGGTAGCGTTGTAGCTTTTATAGCTGCATTCCATTCAACACTAAACCCATCTACGACGTTCTTTTTGGCTACAACTTTCGGTCTAGGTATCTCTATTGGAATAATGGCAGTAGCAAACATCTCTGGTGGACACGTCAATCCGGCTGTGACTATTGCTATGTTCGTAGTTGGCAGATTTCCAGGCAAACATGTAATTCAGTACATCGTAGCTCAACTGATAGGCGCAGTTATGGCTTCAGCGACAATAGGCCTATTATTCGGTTACAATGTTGCCAATTCGGTGCAATTCGGAGCCACTATCCCTGGAGTCAGAGGGCCCTGGATCGCTTTTGCAGGAGAATTTATTATGACTTTCTTCTTCCTGTGGACCATAATGGGCGTAACGTCTAGGACCAATAATACAGCGATAATAGCAGTGGTAATAGGTATTTACGTAGCCATAATGATATATATTCTAGTAACAGTGAGCGGAGGATCAATTAATCCTGCAAGGTCGTTCGGACCTGCGGTCCTATCCGGAATTCTGTTCAAAGGGCAATATTATCAATGGATATACTGGGTAGCACCAATTATAGGCGGGTCTCTTGGAGCTCTCTCGTACAAGTTCATGTACCATGAGAAAGGAAGGATTCATTACTCTCCGACGAATTGATTGTGAAAACATTTTCTTAAAGCATTTAATTTTTCCATATATCAGACTCCAATAACTTGTACAGATATCTTGGTTACAGGGTTCTTACAAGAATTTATTTGACTATTCTATCTTTCCTTACTAAGAACAAGTCTATGCATTTCTCAAACATGTCGTCTAGGTATCCCTTCCTTAATCATGATTGCCATCTTGTTCATTGAGCTCGTACCAATTATTCTGGTCATTTTATTAAAAAATAAACGAAATAGATAACTAGAAATCACATGAAGCGAAACGTCTTGAGTCTATAATATATCCATAAAATCTTCGAAATGTAGATTTATATTATTCAATTTCTATGTCATATAAGGATGTTATACTTTTATTTGGTGCAATTTAAAGAAAAAGTTTTGTTCATTATTTGGCTATAAATATTATTTATTCTATTGAGAAAGACGAAATATTGAAGGAAAAATTTAAATAATGATAGTTGGTAACGTTTAACAAGGTGAACAATAGAGTGCCTAAAGAGTATGTAGCAACAGAACCAGAATCGAATAAATTGAGAAGGGGTATGCGTTTTAGAGATCTCTACTTTGCGGGTATAACTGCGGTAATAGGATCGGGATGGCTGTTCGGAAGTTATCTGACGTCGGGTGCGGCAGGTCCAGCGTCTATACTGTCTTGGATAATAGGCGGCATATTTATTTTGATTATTGCCCTCGTGTGGTCAGAGATTGCAACAGCAGTTCCAATTGCTGGAGGCGCTGCGAGATATGCTAATTTCACTCACGGAGGAGTGGCTGCGTCGATAATTGCATGGAGCACTATATTAACATACATAGCTGTGCCGGCTGTTGAAGCTGTTGCCGTAGTATCAGTTCTTCAAGGTGCAGTAAGTTATTATTACCCAAGCAGCACGATAGTACTTATGAATTCTTCAGGGATACCATCCTTTTTGGGTGTTGGAATAGCTGTAGCTTTGTCAGCAGTTTTCTTCTACGTGAATTACATTGGCCTGAGAGGACTCATAAAGACAAACTTTGGTATGACCATTTGGAAACTAATAATACCGCCGCTGGCAATCGCGTTGCTCCTAGTTGTTGGTCTTTCACACGGGCTTGGATCTAATTTTACGCATTTGACTGGGGGATTCATGCCTTATGGTATAGATCCAGTTTTTACTGCTATTCCTGCTACCGGCGTAGTATTTGCATACCTAGGATTTCGTCAACCAGTTGAGATGGCTGCCGAGGCAAAGTCACCTGGGAAAGACATATGGAGGGCATTAATTGCTGTCACTCTCACAGGAATAGGAATGTACACTTTGCTTCAAATAGCGTTCATAGGAGGCATAAAATGGAACAGTGCCGCTTTTGGAACCGCTGGAGTAATGCCTGGAGACTGGGCTGGACTAACATCGAGTGTTACCATGTCGTCTTTTCCTTTCTTCTTTGAAGCTGTTGGCCTTGGAATGGGTTTATTAGGAATATTATTAATAATAGACGGCGCGGTCAGCCCGACAGGGACATTAAGTCAGTACATGGGTTCTACAGCAAGAGTTCTCTACGGTACTGCGAAAGAGGGATATCTCACAAAGAATTTCTTTGCTGTACATACAAAGTACAGAGTCCCTGCCTTTAGGATTATCATTACGCTCATAGTCACAATTATACTGCTCTTACTTGCCGGCATTGGATACTTAGTATCATCTGTTGGTGGTGCGTGGTCAGCATTAACTTCAATCGTAACCACAACTGGGGTATTTTCTTATATAATAGGCCCAATAGCTCTTTCCACATTTAGAAAAGCACACCCGAATCTAAATCGCCCTTTTAAGCTTCCTGCCTATGGTATTATCGCTCCGGTAGCCTTCATAGTTTCGGCCCTTATGGTATACTGGGGTGCTGGCAGCTTGATAACAAGTGCGGACCCATACGGTGGTTACGCTCTATTGATAATTATACTTGCAGGCATATTACTATACGGCTATGCAAAAGGGAGAAATTTCCGTGACGATCTCAAGTCAGGGGCATGGGTCATAACTTTCATTGTTTTCAATCTCGTTCTTCTTTATTTTGGAGAGTACGGACCTGTCAATAGATTGGCAATTCCAGGTTATCCCACTATCCCAGTTGACTGGTTTATCGAAATTATAGCAGCCATAATATTCTATATATGGGCATTGAAAACCTCTGTAAAGAATTATGACGTTGTAAAAGCTGTTGATAGAAGCATAGCGTTGACAGAAAGCGCGGATTAATCTTCTTTTTTTCTTTAATATTTACATTATTTTATTTTTATTCTTCGTCCAGTTGAATTCTCTCTTTACCTTTGTATCTCTCAAGAACACATAATTGGAACCACAGACATGCATATAGATAAATCGGTATCAATTGAAATACGGCCAAGTTAAAAGCGTCCAATTAAAAAATTAAGCTGTATCATTTAGAGATCTAATTTTATTGAATCTCCAAACATCTCAGATTCCTTTCATAAAATAGGCAAGTGAAAGATTTTTATAGGATCTGTTGTTGACGAGCACTATATGGGTATTGCTACTTCGATTGCAGGAATTTTAACTTTAATCGTAGCTTTCATAGTATCCTGGGCCATTTCTGCATTCTTTATCTGGGTTGCTGCTAAGATTGTCACGGGTAAGAGAGCCACGTTTGGGAGGGCTCTTTTGGCTGCTTTGCTTGGTCCGATAATATTCTCGATTTTCTATTTCATATTTGCTGTTGGCTTATCGTTCATAATTGGCCCGGTCTTAGGAGACTTCATTGCTATCATAATATCCATACTAATACTAAGTGCCCTCTATGGGTCTATCTTCAGGACAGGCATTCTAGGAGGATTCCTTATTGCCATACTCGTCGTGGTAGTTACGTTTGTAATACTCTTCATCATCGGCCTTATACTAGGGATATCAATAACTAGCTCCCACTTGTTGATCCTCGCTACGCCTATTTGCGGTTTCTAGAGGAATGGTTTTTTAAGCAGTATTATAAAAATTCAACTTTTAATTTATACTACAATGAGTTGTTTTTAGAGATATTCTGGAATTTTTACATTGCTCTCAAGCTTATTTCGCGCATACTCTATTCCTAACTGAAGAGCTTTTTTGTTTATATCAAGAAGTTTCCTCTCAAATCTTTTTGAAAGTGAAATTTCCAGGTCTTCTAAGGAAATTGGGAGAATAGATGAAGCCAGAGCAGCCCCTATCATTACTGTATTCACTGCACGTACACTCCCAGCTTCAATAGCCATAGAGGAAGCATCGAGAAATACCACACGCTTGAAATCTAGGAGCTTGCGAGAAATAAAATCGTCCGATGGATACTCCATTGCCTTCATGCTTAACGATACAGGAACCTGTTTTTCGGAATTTATCAGCACATATGTGTCTTTATGGCCCCTATACGCTGCCCTAACCGCTTCAATAGGTTCGAACCCCATAACTATGTCTACCTTGCCCTGCGGAATAATCGGGCTGTAAACGTCCCCTATCCTGAGCTCAACGGTTACTGAACCACCACGCTGTGCCAAACCGTGGATTTCTGACATGACCACATTTTGGCCTTTACTGGATAACGTATCAGCTATCAAATAGCCCGCAGTGATGACACCCTGGCCGCCAACTCCAGCGATAATAATATTAGTCTGCAACTGGAACGACCTCCTTGATTGCCCTGTATGGACATACATAAGCTTCTGCACAGACCCCACATCCGTCACAGAGTGTTGGATTAATTTTTACTGATCCCTTATCTACGTAAATTGCAGGACATGAAAAAGTTGTCACGCATCGCATGCATTTTGTACACTTATCCTGATCGATCTCAAACGTCTTCCATGTTCTCTCTTTCCTCATGCGATTGTCTCTAAGTATAGCGCATTCTCTCTTTGCAATCACAACGGATATGCCTTCATACCTCAAGGCCGAAGAAACTGCGAGCAGAGTGCTCTTCAAATCATACGGGTCGACAGTTACAACGTTTACAACACCAAGTGCCCTTACAATATTTTCTATGGATTCTTCATAAGATGAATCACCCATTCCGTTGATTGGGACTCCAGGATTTGGCTGCTGGCCTGTCATTGCTGTGGTTCTGTTGTCCAGTACGATAAGCGTCATTACAGATTTGTTCCTCACTGCGTCAATGATGGCAGGTATACCGGAATGGAAAAATGTCGAATCACCTATGAATGATATTATACGTTGATCTGTTGCTTTCGCAAGTCCCGTTGCGACGCCTACAGAGGCCCCCATAGCCAGCATAGTGTCAGCCATTTCAAAAGGGGGATATGAGCCCAGTGAATAACATCCGATATCCGATGAATAAACAACACCGTCAAGTTTCGCCATTTTCACAGCCCTCCTGACCGCGTAGAACGTGGCCCTGTGAGGGCAACCGGGACAGAGGACAGGAAGCCTCTTTGGAAGATCCGAAATTTCAACCATGGGTTGTGGAATTTTAAAGTCGAAACCCAGAATCTTGGAAAGGCCCAGCGAAACGATGTCAGAGTTGTACTCATGGCTGTAGGGAAAATACCCGTCCATTTTTCCATAAATCTTTTTGGATAGGCCATTTTCCTGTGCAAGGGCCCTTACCCTTTCCTCGAGGAAATCGTCTAGCTCCTCCACAACAATAATTCTTTCATGCGTATTCAGAAAATTTAACAAGGTGGAAGATGGAAGTGGGTTTGTCATGCCTATTTTGAATATATCTGCTCGCAGATCATTTTCATTAAGGGAATCCATGAGTGTATTGTAGGCTTCACCGGATGTTATTACGCCGACATCGCTGGCTCCATTGTCGACTAGTTTGTTTATATCTAAAGTGTTCGAAAATTTCTCAATTTCCTGCATCTTCTTAACTAATTTCTCTTTGAGAAAATATGAATTTGAGGGAAGGTCTACATAGTCTCCCTTATCATAAACAAACATACCCTTGGTCAGCGAAGTGTCTGGTATTTTAGACAATTCCACTGTTGCTCTCTGGTGACTCACCCTGGTTGTTGTCCGGAAAAGAACAGGTATATTGAATTTCTCAGAGACCTCGTAAGCAGTCTTAAGGAAATCCTTAGCCTCCTGCGGATTTGAAGGTTCAATCATTGGAATATGCGCAAGCTTTGAATATTCCCTGTTATCCTGTTCGTTCTGGGATGAGAACATTGAGGGATCATCAGCAGACATTATTACAAAACCCGCTTTTGCTCCAGAGTATACCGTACTCATGAAACTGTCAGAAGCAACGTTCAGGCCTACATGTTTCATGAATACAAACGATCTGAGACCAGACACGCTCCCAGAAAATGCCATCTCAACCGCAACTTTCTCGTTTACGGAAAATTCGAAGTACATACCTGCCCGTTTAGCAATCTGAGAAAGTACATCGCCAATTTCACTGGATGGTGTACCTGGATAAGTTGTCGCGACCTTGACACCAGCCTCAAGCAATCCCCTTGAAATCGCCTCGTTGCCTAATAAAAATAAACGTTCACCAGATTTGCCGGTAAGGATTTGGTCTATAAGATTCATACAAACCGCATGATAAATATCACAAACGGGTATAATAATTATTGGAAATACCGTGATAGAGCGTATCTCTCAGTAACTAGGTATATTTATTTTAGCCCATCATATAATTGTGCTTTTTGATCTTATTTGTTTACTGCCCTACAAGATACGTTAAGGTTCTAGATCAATTGTTCCCTAAATAGATATACTTTTTACACTTTTTGAGCCACGTTGATTTCAAAGACAAATTACATACTGATGTGTGTGATCGCTGTACTATATTATGCGGTTATATGCAAATATTGACAACCTCGAGAAAAAGATAGTATCCTGTAAACTCTGCCCCAGGCTTGTATCATTTAGGGAAACCTGCCTATTAGATAGCAAGAAGTATGAGAGGGTCGAATTTTGGAGAAAACCCGTTCCCGGTTACGGGGATATAAATGGAAAGTTGCTCATCGTCGGTCTCGCCCCAGCTGCCAGTGGCGGAAACCGAACGGGGAGAGTCTTTACTGGAGATAAGAGCTCAGATTTTCTCTTTTCATGCCTCTATTCACTCAAGCTTTCAAACAAACCCACGTCTGTTTCAAAGAACGACGGCCTGGTGTACAATGGAATGTTTATCACAGCGGCTGTTAAATGCGTCCCACCGGACAATAAACCAACTAACGACGAGATCAAAAACTGCTCCGTATATCTGGATAATGAGTTACGGCTCATGAAAAATTTAAGATCAATAGTGTGCCTGGGAAAAATCGCATTCGACGCAGTGGACGCGCTTTTTAGAAAACAAGGCACTACTAGAAACAGGAATATTTTTAAAAATGGAAAGTTCTATTCTTACGGAAAAATAAGGATATATTGCGTCTATCATCCAAGTCCCAGGAATGTGAATACAGGAAAAATTACAAAAGAACAATTCACAGATATACTGAGAAAAGCCAAGACATATGCAGAATATGAGACCTCATCCTAGCGCCATATCAATTACTGCGTCGGCCTGATCGATAAGCGAGATTACATCGCTCTCGTTGAATCCCGCAGAAAAACCAATTGTAACTACCTTACCGTCGTACTCAAACTGTGCTACACAGGGTCCGGTATTTCTTCGGCACAATTTTGTCACCCTACGGGTGCCTCCCCCATTACTAAAATTATCGTAAAGATAATTTCCAGGCCGGAGTTTATAAAAAGCGTATGGGATTTTTATTTCGCGATCTGTGATTTCTAACCAGACACACCTATGAAAATTGTCTTCCTCCAACACCAGAATGCGCTGCTCTTTCCCGGCAACGGGCAGAGATCCCAGGCCGCTTGGAGATAGTGTTTTGCCGTTGGCTATTAATGGCCTATATTCCGATCTTTGCCAGTGAACTCTGCTAATCCTTTCGCCTTCAAACCAGTCACCGTGTCTCCCTTTGGCAAAAAACGAACGATCTACGTACTGTGAACCATTAAGTCTCTGTAAATCCACTTCATTAACTCTAAGATTTGAAAACACTTCGACAATATCCTTCGGTTCGCAGGATTGTGTCTCGATTTCCACCTGCGTACCGTATACAAAAGAACTCAGGGCGTGCATACTCTTATAGTCATTCCCGATGAAGGCAATGAAATCATTGATCTCTTTATCCGTTATTTGCGAGTACGATTCAGCAAAATTTTTCATCAATGATTTTGGAAATCCAAGGAAGAACCAATCAAGGAAGAATTCCTTAATTCTGTATTCAATTCCGTTTTGCCTTACTGTGAACCGAAGGCTGCACCATCTGGTACCCTCAGGGCGGAAAGAAATATCGGAGATAGCCATATCGACTGGTTCAACGCGTGGAAACGGTAATCTAATTTCATCTAGCTCTCTAAAAGAACTGAGATTCAAGTTCTGCACCTAATCAATAAGTATTGCCGCAATATTAATGGTGTCGTCGTTACCTACGAATCTCTCCCGAAATAACGTGGCGTTTTCCTCTCCAAATATTTCCATTATTTTATTCGACGGATACTCAATTGCATTTCTGTTCTGGGTGACCATTTCGCTCAGTAAAAATTTCCTTATCTCCGGAAAAGGCAGATTGTTAAGAGTCAATACTGCCGAGCCTTTAAGAAGATCTTCAAGATCGAGGGGTTTATGAAAATTCAATCCAAAAATTGAGGAAGTATCACTAACTTCCACAATGGAAAAATTCATGACGGAAGATAGCGCATTTTTTCCCTTTCTTTTAATTAGAGAATCAATGTTTCTTTCGGACAAAAGCGTCTCTAAAACATTTGAATGAAACCCTGACGGAACAAGAAACACAATCTTGTGATCATAGTAATTGTACAGTTTTTCCCGAATCCGGCTCTTATTTACTATGTCAGAAACTTCTACTTCTGCGATAAACCTTGTGCCACCATAATAAAAAATGCCGTCCGGAACAAGACCGTTAATCTTTATGCCACGCTCCAGCTGAATCTTGTGATCCTTCAGGAATATTTCAAACTGGTCAAGAATATGTTCGTGAAGATCTAGGAGGGGCTCCTCATCTTTTTCTATATTAGTGCCATATTTCTCAATGCTTTCTTCACGCAAGCGATTGAAGGACTCCAAATCATCCTTGATACCACATAGCTCAGGTACAACAGATAACGGGCCTGAAATACCAGTCTCTCTTTGAGACCAGAGAACGCATTTGTGAATTGATTGTGAGGTGAGAACATGGAAGAGTTGCGTAGAAACAGGGTCCGAAAAGAAATTCCTTGAAATTGTTCTGGCTTCGTCATCCGATACTGAAAAGGAAATAAAATTGGAGGCATTTCCTTTTACAGTCTCCATGATCCTGTCATTGTATTTTCCGATAAACTGGGTTGCCATTATAATGTGAAATCCAAATTTCCTGCCTTCTCTGAGCAACCTATCAAGTACGTTCTCGGAGAGAAGCTGTGCCTCATCCACTACTATGTATATAGGAATGCGCTCTTTGATATCATAGATCCTTGAAGTCCAGAGTTTGAGAATAAGAAGCACAGAAATAATTCTGTAATTTTCCTCAGAGGTAACTTCCTTCCATATTTCCGGAATAAGAATCTTTGAACCACTCTGTAAGAACTCGAGCAAATCCGTTGAATCCAATCTTCCCGAAGCAATATTTTTTAAGCCTTCATCTGCAATTACTGGCAGTAACTTGTTTATCGAACTGGCAACATATTGATTCCAACCACGCCAATCAGCCATCTGGGACTTGAGGAATTGCCTGAGGTTGTCGTTCTTTATGACTTTCAAAAAAAGCCTCATTTTAGAAGGATTTGCTAGGAGATCTAGGAGATCGGCAAGATTAGCATCGTCCTTCGAGAGGATAAGTTCGTTCATGACAGAGGTGAATATCAGTTCCAGTCTTGGCCCCCATGTTCCCTGCGAAAGTGTGTTTTCAGAAGAAAATGCGTCCCTCACCCAGCCACCAATTACGGACGGATCGTTTTGCTCTCCCTTGATTTGAAGCGGGTTAAGTGTTATTGACTTCTGTCGAATTCCGGAAAATACAGATCTGGGTGAGAGTACCATGGTAGAATCCACATATCTGCACGCAAGGCTTCTAGCCATATTCCCATGAGGATCAAGAATGACAACCGATCCCAGTTTCTTGTCAATAATTTCACTCACGATCCTCTTAAGGATGTTTGATTTACCTGTACCGGTTTTTCCTAGAACTACAAGATGCCTTCTCAGTGCATCAGGATTTAAAAAAACATCTTTTCCAGTAACTGAATGCCCTAGTAATATTCCCAAGTCGGAAAAGAAAAAATCTGGAGAATACGATATTATTCTGTCATGACGGTAGTTCATTATCTGGTGTATGTATCGTCAATTATTTTATGTTTCAGTGAACCAATGCCTGCTACCTCAATTTCCACGACATCTCCGGGAGAGAGGAAACGTCTTGAGGAGTGCTCAGCCACTCCGGAAGGTGTTCCTGTGGAGATAAGATCGCCAGGTTCCAGTGTTACGATTTGTGAAATTCTTGAAATAAGCTCCCCGACGGAAAAGATCATGTCATTTACAGATCCGTTCTGTCTTAGCTCGCCGTTAACATATGTTGTGATAACACAATTGTTGAAATTTATGCTATCAGCAGTTGTGATCCATGGACCAATGGGCAGGGCTGTGTCTGCACATTTACCCATGACAAAATCTTTTCCATACGATGGATCGGTATTCATCTGGTAGTCCCTGATGCTCACGTCGTCTACAATCGTGTATCCAAAAACATATTCCAAAGCCTCTTCCCGACTGAGATATTTTCCTTTCTTTCCGATGATTATGCCGATTTCCCCCTCATAATCGAAGCGGGAGATTCCCCTTGGCTTGACAACGCTTCCTCCATTGGGAACAAGGGCATTTTGGAATTTTGTGAAAAAGTATGGATTGGCGGACTTTGTAGAATTTGATTCGGATACATGACTCTTGAAATTGAGTGCCGGAAGGAACATCTTTCTAGGAATTACTGGTAGATCATACGTTATTTCTCCTTTAACCTTATCACCTATTAATGAACCGAGATCCGCCCCATCTTCTATCAGTTGTACCGTAGGTTCAGATGCGATTTTTGTATCTTTCAGATCATAAAACGCACCGTTCTGCTCAATAACTGTAACACTCTTACCCATTTTCTTATTCTTTAAAATATTCATACTTATCGTATGCGTTATCCTTTTTTCTCTTATTTAGTGTTGCCAAATTTCCCATTTCAAAGGCCCCGTCATCTGAATGAGAGATTTCTACCTTTAGATCCTTAAATCGCCAAGTAAAGTCATTATGCTGGGGCAAAACAGCGAAATAGAAATAAAGACTCTTGACATTTCCCAGGTATGTATGACTGCTCAAAAATCAACAGGTTAACGGTAATCTATAAATCAGTAGGACCAGGAAGGTATGCAGGTGAAAATAGGGAGATTATTGAAGGCGAGGATGCGAAGGCTATTTGCGAGGAGGCAAACAGACGGGAAGTTTCCATAGAACATTTAATGAAACTGAGAAGCGATGTAGAATCAGTTGTGATAAACATGATAACCCCTTTACCAGGGACAGAAGACGATACACCAGGAAAAAGACCAGAACCAAGGGCCGAATCCTGAGATCGCTTTATTCTACATCATTCAATGTGTCACGATTTCACCGGAATGGAATTACTATGATCCTTTTTTCGCGCAAGTGTTAAATTGCATATTATTCTTAACGTATTATGACCGATGATCTTCCTGAACATAGAGACAAACCGCCTTATGTAATGTACGATATGATAAAGGAGATACCAAAGGGAATTCAGGCAACCCTATCCGTGTTACAAAATACTGATCTCCATTTTTTAAGCGACGAACTGTATTTTACCGGAAATGGGACCGCATTTCATTCGGCGACAGTTGGTGCACAGGTGCTCTATGAAACACCCAAAAAATGGAAATCTATCCAGGCTTACGAAATGGAACACTTTTATCCCCCAAAAGGTACACTCATCGCTTTTTCTCATACAGGAAAAACCAAATCGACTGTAGACGCTGTTAAAAAATATAGAGATCAAGTTCGAACGGTCGCAGTCACTCACTTTGAAGAAACTCCGCTGACCAAAGCAGCGGAGGATTCAATAATCATAAATTCTCCCGATCGCTCCCTTTGCAATACAAAAGCATTCTTTGATAATGCGTTTGCTTCTTTGGAAATAGCCAGCGAGTTTGGCGAAATAGAATATGATCGGAAAGAATTGCACAACATAGTGGAGCGAGAGGTTAACTCAAGTGACAAGGAGATTGCAGAAATATCAAAAAATCTTGACTATGTCAAAGATGTCTTTGTTCTTGGTTCTGGTCCAAACTTCATCGCGGCTAGAGAGATCGCTCAAAAGTTAAAGGAAGCAACACACCTTCACGCAGAAGGTATAGAACTTGAAGAATTCAATCATGGCTGCACTTCGGTTATCGACAAGAATTCTCTCGTTATAATAATTGATTCGGAGGTTGACAAGAAAAGAGCATCCCAAATAGTCAAGGCTTGTGAATATACAGACACGCGCACTCTGGTCGTGAATGGAGATGGCAGCTATTCTCTGGACGTGAACGAGGTCTCAATGGCCGCATATTTTCCCTTTACATACATGGTACAAATGTATTACTTGGCCTACTATATGGCGGTAGATCGAGGGATAAATCCGGATTATCTGCGTTTTGAGGACAAAAGATACAGGGATTTTGACAACGTGGTTTTTCCGCCGGGTGCGCATTAGTCCACGAACAGTGAAGCAAAATGTACCACTCCAATGTAGATTATAAATGAAATTTCCGAGATTACAGTTTTTAATAGTAAAAAAAAGGCTCAATCTCTTTAATTATTTGGGAAGCCTAATAGGAACTCGCCAACATATCCTACTTTATTTCCCTATATAGGATTTGTATTTACTTATTATCTCGTTCAACACGGAATCCACGTCTTTTTCAGCCTCTTCTCTGGAATCAAGATGTGACGAGACTTCTATGTCTAGGTAAGGGTTTGATACCTCTATAGAACCGGGATGGCTTTTGATATACACTTTATTTCCCCACAGTTTCATTTCTTCCTCGATAAGAGGGGCGATAGCACTTTCCATGATGCCACGCAGCCTTACGGTCTTTTCCACATAACTTTTTCCGGATGATTTAAGTTTATCCATCGCTAGATCAAGAATTCCCTTCATCTCTGCAGGAACGCCAGGTAGGCATACTATTGCTTTGTTATTATAGCTTATGAATACGCCAGGGGCTGTACCAACAGGATTCGGTAAAGGATAAGATCCCTCAGGTAACATTGCCATTTTTCTTCTTTGATCAGTGATTGGTATGTTTAGATTCTTATATTTGTCCTTTATCATTTCAAGAGCTTCTTCGTTAAGAACGAGGCTCAAACTGAGTGCATTTGCTATGCTTAAAAGCGTCATGTCATCATAGGTTGGGCCTAACCCTCCGCTCGTAACGATTAAATCACTCGAATCAAGCGCAATCTTTAACGCGAATCCAATTTCATCTGCGATATCTCGTACAATGATTCCACGCCAAACATCATATCCGGCATTTGTCAACGCACTTCCAATGTAAGCAAAATTCGTGTTTACAGTTTTTCCCTTAAGAATTTCATTTCCTATTGTGATTATTGAAGCTCTCAACTTGATCGATCACATATTTCTGGCATGTTTTTCAATCTTGTCTTTTAGCTTTTTCAGATCAAAATCATTAATAGGTGCTTTTTTTTTCTGCACCCATTTTCTTAATTTTTCTCTGTAAGTTGGATCGGTACATTGAGCAAGTGCATTTTCTTCATACTTTTCAAGATCCCTTAAATGGGCCATCGAACCACCAAGTCACTATTTCTCGCCCTTATAAAAATTATTCGCATAACTCTATGTAAATACTAACCCGTGTGCTTAGAGAGCGAAGCCTGAGAAAAATCAGGAAATTGCCTTCACGCTGCCACATGTCATGGAATTCATTATATATGTGTGATTGGGATTTAGGTGGCATGAATCCAGATAGCTGGATAGTAAAGAATAACCGGATTTCCGCTCCGATAATTGCCACCTTGGCATCCGTAGGAGTATGGTACGCGTCCTTATACACAATATCCGATTTAATTTTCCTTATTCCTGTAGTGATATTTTTTGTATTTCATTTTACTGGCCTCTGGAGAATAAAGTTAAGGTTGCTTGGAGGGGCGATTGTACTTGTCGCTTTCATGCTTATCATTGGAGGAATAGTGACTGGTGTAACTGTCAGTGCCCATCCTGTTTTAACTTATGACATGATTCACGGCACGTCCAAATCCAACACAAATGCTACAGTATCAGTAAGTCCGTTTTCCGGCCAGAAAGGACCCTACCATTACGACATAATCATTAATTCAAGTGATATTGCGAGTTTAAACTTCACAACTTTATCCGTGAATATTACAGCCTCTGGGAATTCAACAGCATATAAGATCGTGACGTATTCAGAGATGTCACCGATGAAAAATATATCAAGTACTGCAAAAGAATTCAGCTTCAATGTCTCCAGTTTGCCTTCTGGGATTTATGGATACAATGTAAGCATCAGCAACAGTACAACAGTAATATACACTACCCCCGTTGAAGGTCCTTTGACCGCTTCACCTTATTCCATTTATGTCCTTGTAGTTGTATCCGACTATCTCATAGCGGTGCTGATTCTCTATGTCATATTCGCTGTCGGAGTATTCCTTGCAAGATCTATATCAAAATCCAGGGTTCCTCCACAACAGACACCGCCTGTAAATCAGCCACCATATTCCCCGCCTCCCTTGCAGCCCCCTTCCAACCCATGACTTACAGCAGATATTCACCCGTATTGGATAGTCTCCTCAAAACTGACGCATAATAATTCTAAATATATGCTATGGATTTCGGCGCATGAAGTTACTGTCGCTTAAATCTGATCAGATAGAACTTACAAATGATCTTAGAAAAGAAGATGCAGCAGTTATCGCAAAAAATGCCAGTGATTATGAGATATACAGAAATATAGGAGGACATTCCTTCCCATTTCCATACACAGAGAGCGACGGTCTCTACTTTATAGAGAAACAAAGAGAATCGGGGAAAGAAGTTTTTTCCATAGACTTTAAGATATTGTTTGAGTGCACTTTTACTGGCGTGATTGGACTGAGTGATATAGACACCGCTAACAGAAGTGCACATGTAGGCTACTGGATTTCGAAAGACTTCAGAAATCGAGGGATAGCAACCACTGCGTTATCCCTGATATGTGACTATTCCAGAGATAGCCTGAACATGAACCGACTTCATACGAAGGTCCTGGAATACAATCCAGCTTCTCTGAAGGTACTAATCAAAAATGGATTCGCCATAGAAGGGTATCAGAGGGATTCTTACTTCTTTGAAGGGAAACCGTATTCAGAGTTTTTGCTTGCGAAATTACTGCGATAGAACCATATATAGGCCATGCACACGAGTACTACATTGATAACGTGACCTTATATGTAGTATATTTAGTAATGTGAAAAATATATATAGATTGGAGTTATTCTATTTATATGGTTACATTTACAAGAAGATTACAGTTAACAGGCGGATCTACATATATTATTTCGCTGCCGTCGAAATGGATAAGAAGTAACAATCTTCAGAGAGGAAGCGAGATCATCATATCCGAACTGGACGACTCTCTTCAGTTATCGAGCGGGCATCCAAAGAAGGTTGAAATTTCAAAGAAGATCATGATCAACGATCAAATAAATGTGAATGAATTCCAAAGAATTCTCATTTCAGTATATATTTCTGGATTCAATACTTTAGTGATTGGCAGCAAGGATTACCTCGATGAAGAACTAAGAGAGGTCATAAAGAAATTCTCAAGACTCGTAATGGGGATAGAGATATTTGAGGAATCATCAAACTCCATAACGCTGCAGAATGTTCTCGATTCATCTTCTTTCCCCCTCTCTAAAGCAGTAAGAAGAATGTCCCTGAATGTCGAGGCCATGATCAATGATACCATAACCGGTATAGAAAATTCAGAAGTCAGATTATTGGAGAACGTTATAGAGAGAGATGACGAGGTTGACAGATATTTATATTATCTTTACCGGGAGGTTAGAGCGGGTACCGAAGAGGGCAACAACGCAGTTTATTACCTCATTTTCTCAAGAATTTTAGAAAGGTTAGCGGATCATACCGTAAACATATGCAAAATCTGGAAATCCAAGGCCCCAAGTGATAAGACCAGTCCAAGCGGTATTGTTGACTATCTTAAAGAGTCTCTGGGGTTATTCAATGAATCCGTAGAAGCATTTTATTCCCGCAGATTTAATATTTTGAATGGGTTGATCGAGAAGAAAGCGAGCATCATAGAGATGAAAGACAAACTCATGGACGAAGCAAGAAGCGAAAGGCAATCGAATGTTGTGTCTTCAATTTCCGAGGAAATCCTCAGGATTGGTCTTTATTCCACAGATATTGCAGAACTGGCAATGGACCTGTTGCTTGGAGAAAGAAATGAAATAACGATCGGTGACAAATAGCCTTAAATCTCTTTTGAAATTATTGAAGAGTTACGGACTCCAATTTAGGATTTTCTGGATCGCCGGATATGTAACCCGCAGGTATTTCACCGTCATGATTGAATATACAAATCGCATGATCGCGGATAGCCTTCCTGATCAGGAGTTTCTTCATTCTCACGGTTTCAAGGGGTTCTATGTCGATAGCGGTTACGTAAGGCAATTTTATATGAAATGCGGACGGAATAAGATCACCGAAGTATATGAATTCATTACCTGGAGAACCAATAACTATAACCTGGTGCCCCTGAGAATGGCCACCGGTAAGAATGACGCGCAGATCAGAATTAATTCTTTTAGATCCCTCAACGGATATGATTCTGGAAGCAGGTATTTTTGAGTTGCCCGACATGTAATTTCCTTTTGTGAACTCATCTGGCTTACGAAATGCGTTCAACTCTTTTTTCTGTACAACAATCTTAGCATTTTTAAACAAGAATTCTCCATCCTGGTTCTTAACGAATGAATTCCCCGAATGATCAAAATGAAGATGAGACTGCAAGATATAATCGACCTTATCAGGCTTGACGTATTTCTCTATGTCCTTAACAAATCTTTGATTCTCCTTTACTTCAAATATATTAGAAAGTTTTTCGTTAGCCATATGGCCAATCCCAGAATCTACGAGTGCGTTGTATCTCTCCCCACGGACAAGTAAAACATTAAGTGAGAGAATTACGCGTCCTCTTGCGTCAAGAGAAAAACGTTTTCCCCACAACGGTCTCGGAACTATGCCAAAGTAAGCACCTGGGTCAAGAGAAAAATTACCATCAGACAAAAGGTGAACCTCAGGTTTTCCGCTTGTCATAATTGAAGTATATTGTAAACTAGTATTTTGAGATCGCGCATTGACCTATAAGGGCATACTAGTGACATCCTCCCCCAGCTAACGCAGGGGGCTTCCCGTTTCAGTGACCGGAGTTACCATTGCTGGCAGAGCTCCAATCTCCACGGGCGTGAATTCGGGAGTGCCCCTCCCTACATTTATGATTTCCTTCAGTTTCTCCATGCCTTT